>JBJEOE010000014.1:0-23546 GCA_051880555.1 Acutalibacteraceae bacterium | reverse complement strand
AATTAATCCTCAAGCCTAATCATTCGGTACTTTTTGACGCAAGCGAGGTTAAAAATTCAGCCTGCAGCGCGTCGGGCGTAAAGGTAAAAGAGGTAAATGCAAATACGAGCCTTTTCGCAAAATCTATGAGGGTTACCCTTAACAGCTCAGAATCCTATTTTGCAAACGTAGGTAACATTACGTTTTATACCGATTATCAGGCAAACATTAATTTGTGGGACGGTCTTGAAAACGGCTATTTTGATTTGTGGATAAAAACACCGCATTCCATTACAATGCAGTTGGTTCTTAATAAAACCTGGCCTAACGCTACCGTTCAGTTCTCTACCGAAAACGGTACGGATTGGCAGAGGGTAAGAATACCGATGAGTAAGTTTACTGACGGTACGGCGGGTATGTCTTACAACAATTTCGTAAGCCTGCAATTAAGACCGCTAACCGCGGGTAACTTCCTTCTTGACGGCGAAAGCTTTGAGGTTGGCAGAATTACCTTTGTATGTCTTAATTCCGATATCGGCTCAAGCGGTGCTGATAAAACCTATCCAATTAGCGAAAACGAGCTTACGGAATATACTGGAAGTAATTATAAAATTACGACCTCAACCTATCAGCATTGGAGCGGCGACCCTGAAACCGTAAAGAACGAGTATAACAATATTGCTCGTGACGACGAAAATTATTTCCGCTTCACAAGCACTCAGACAATCTGGCTTGAGGACGAGCGCATTGACGATTATTACAACGCAGGCGCTCCGATTGCGGCTATGATTTATCTTAAAAAGGATACCGATGAAAACGGCAGGGTACATAACATTAATTTAGACCCGTATATCCTGACAGGCACAATACGCTTCTATGTCAAAGCGCCTAAGAAAATGACCTTTAATGTTACAATGCGTAACGGTACGGCGAACAGCGACAAATCGGTTGCCGTTCCCATTACGCTTGAACCGACCGAGGAAAACGGCGGATTTACAGAGGTTCAGATTCCGATTAAGAAATTCTATGACGCGGCGGTTGAACAGAATATTCCGTTCAGGTTTGACTTAGTAGACCAGCTTGGAATCAAGGCTATAACCGCTACAAGAGAGGGCTTCCTTGATTCGGGCGAAAAGCTTATCTACAGTCAGGTTGAAATCTGGACTAAAGAGGCGGTTGAGCCTACCGTTCCCGATAAAACAAAGATCTTCCTTTGCAGCAATAATGACGGAATAACGGTTATTGATAAGGACGAGGTTATGCCTGAGACAACCGTTATAAATGCTTTCCGTAACAAGGCCGAGGCAAATATCCTTAAATCTGCTCTTCTCAAATGGTCAAATGACGCTACATATTTTGACGCACTTTGCATAAGAACGGTTTCGGATAACAGCGCGGACGCACGTCTTTCAAATCCGTATGAGTCGATAAAGCTTAAGATTTCTACCGATTATCTTTACACGCAAGACGGAGTTACCGAAAAGAATATTTCACAGATTCGCGCGGTGGTTTATGACGACGGAAGCTATAAAAATGTTTCGTTATCTTATTCGGACGGGTATGTATTAATCGATACTCAAGCGATGGGCGATTATATTTTCTATATCGGAACACCCGGTAAGGATATTGAAAAACAGTATACTAAAGACAATGTAAACAATAATACCGAGAGCAAGGACGACGGAAATACGTTAACGGATGATACCGATGAAGAGGAAAACGAGAACGAAAGCACTTCCTCTAAAAAGGTTATAAAAAAGGTCCTTAAGAAGAAAAAGCCATCTTCGGCGCAAAGCAGTAATTGGTGGATTTGGACTATTGTTTGCGCGGGCGCGGCTGTAATTATTTTAGGCGGCGGATTCTTAGGATATAAAAAATTCTTTAAGAAAACCCTGTGCTTATTATTAATAGCGGGATTGGCACTCTGCTCGCTTCCTATAGTTTCCTTTGCGGAAGATACGGATATTAAATTTGCAGAGCTACGTCTTGCTGCCGACCATCCCGGCGCTCCCGGCTATGACGCCGAATATGAAGCTATAGTATATTACGGTTCAGAGGGAGACACAGACCGCTTACAGCCCGAGGATTACACACTTTACTGTGATTACGGCGGCGTAAAAATTGACGGAAGCAAGGTTACGCTTACTTCTTCGTTCAGAGAAAACGCCGAGTTTGACGGCTTTAAGCTTTATGTGAAAATCAACAGCGATAAAAACGCGGTTGCTTATTACCCGATTATGATAAAGAAATGGGAAATGACCGTTGAAGATAATTTTGACGGAGATACTCTTGATACTGCAAAGTGGACCAATTTCCCCGCAAACTACACACAGCTTCCTCAGGACGGCGGTAAATTCGGTCAGCAGTCTTATTGCTCTGCAGACTGTGCAACGGTGGAAAACGGCAGCCTTGTATTGAGGGTCTTAAACGGCAGGGACGGCGTTGCCTATTCGGGCGGCGAGGTTATTGATGCTGATTTCCTTATGCCGCGCGTAACCTCAAAGTTTAGTCAGCAATACGGTTGCTTCTCGGCGGATATAAAATTCCCATACAATACAACTGCTCCGAGCAACAGCGGGTTCTGGCTGCTACCTACGACAGGCAACTGGGGAACAAGCTTCCTTGTTGAAAGCAAGTCGGATTTGAGCGGCTATAGCTGCGGTGAAATTGATATTATTGAATATTCGCCCGCTTGGTTAAACGGTAAGTTCCAGTCTGCAATGCATTGGTGGAATAACTCTAATTTCGCTAAGTATTCAGGAAAAGGAACCGAGGTGGGCGGAAAATATCAAAAGCTTACTACAGGACAATATGTAAATATGTCCTGCGTTTGGACCGCAAATTCGGTGTATGTGTATGCAGACGGCATTTTGATGCGTAACACTAAAAATGTTGAAGCTACAGGCGAGCTGGCATATGTCCTCTTTACGATTCAGACCGCAGGCTACGGTGAAGAGGGAACAGGGCATTGGCTCGGCGGTTCGTTTACTGAAGCTGATGTGCCGAATATGGTAATGTATGTTGATAGCTTTAAAGCATTCAAATAATATATGAAAGGATATGATCTTTTGAAAACGAAAAGAATTGTCAGCATAGCTTTAGCTTTGACTTTGACCCTTTCTCTCTTAGGCGGTTGTAATAAAACCGCTACAGAGAGTGATGAATGGATCGAGTCGGAGTACGAGGTGGTTGTGGATGACGGCGAAGCAGGCGGAAATACTAATTCCGATTCCTCTTCAGGCACTTCTCAGTCAACCTCGGGAGGGAAGACCTCGCAGACTTCTCAGGGAGGGAACTCCGGCACCTCAGGCAGCGGCGAGGTTAGAGATTTAGGCGGAAGAACTATTACTTATTTGACTTATTGGTCTGAGCCTGTTAAGGGTAAGACCGATAGGGAAACCAATTATTGGAAGGTAAAAACCGAGGTTGAAAAGAAGTATAACTGCAAATTTAAGCATGTTACTGCTTCGGGCGACGATTGGTTTAATAATGTTTTAACAAGCATTATTTCAGGAAAGCCCACCTGTGATATTGTGTCAAGTAAGGAAATCGCTTTTTCGGCAATGAGCTCGGGACTTTTCTATGATCTGTCCACCTTGAAGGAGATTGATCTTAACGATGATAAGTGGCGCGACGCCGTAACCGAGGTCGGAACCTTAAACGGCAAAAAATATTTGATGGAAGCAGGCAAGTTCTTAACTGCAGATCTTATCCTTTATAACAAGGATCTTTTTGCGGCAAAGAATCAGGAGGACCTTTACACCCTTCAAAAGAACGGAAAACTCACGCTTGATAAGCTCGTTTCTGTAATGAAGAATATGTACGACGGTAAAAAAGCCTCCACGGTAGTCGATATTTACGCTTTTAATTTACATGTTCAAATGGGATATGCAAACGGCGGTAAGCTGGTAACCAGAAAAGCAGGTACAACCCAGTTTACAAACACAATTAATACCGCACCGATCATCAACGGCTTTAAATCCGCTCAGGAGCTAATTAACGCAGGCGTTGTTGAAATGACAAACAGCGATTGGCAATGGGCGCGAAATCAATTCAAGGCAGGCAACTATCCCATTATGATAGGCGGCGGAGATTTAGAGGAAATTGCCGCTGAATCGGATTTTGATCTCGGCGTATGCGCTTTCCCGACAAAAGACGGAGGAATAGTAAGCACAATATCCGATATTCAGTGGGCGGCTATCCCTTATAACATTAAAAATGCAGAGGACGTAGCCTTGGTTTGGAACGATATGGTAGATGTTATTTTTGATGTCAATTATAAATCCCGTTATCAGGATATTGTGTCCTCTGATGTTATGGAATTTATTAACGCCCGTTCTAAAGCACAGGTTAATAACGGCTTAGAAGTGGATTATTACAATGTTATTGATATTTGGAACGACGGCGTAGGCGCTGTCTTCAACCAGATGGTATCGGGCGAGGTGACACCCGCTAATGCTATTGAAACGGTTACTCCGCTTATAAACAACAAATTGAATTCACTTAATAAGTAGCATTGCTTCTCGGTGCGGGCAATTAAACCTGCCCGCACCGAGGAAATATATATTACAGCGTAATATGCCGCTCGGTATTAAGCGTATAAGCGCAGGTTTATATGTTTAACAGCAAGCAGCACAAAACGCTTAATTTAATATCGGAAAGGTGATTATATGAATGTGAAGAAGAAACGCTCAAAATATACCCTTGAACAAAAGCATAATATGCAGGGGTATTTATTTGTTTTGCCTTTTGTATTGGGCTTTTTCGTACTATTTCTTTTTCCGCTCGTGCAATCGTTTTTATATAGCTTCGGCGAGTTAGATCCATCAAATGATTTTAAGCTGGCATTAAGCGGCGTAGGGAATTACAAATATGCCGTCAGGGAGGATACTTCATATTATCGGTATGTGATTTCCGCACTCACGGATATGCTGTATCAGCTGCCTGTAATATTGATTTTCAGCTTTATTATAGCGAATTTTCTTAAAAGCGAGTTCCCGGGCAGAAGCGTTATAAGACTGATACTTTTTCTTCCTGTAGTGCTTTCCTCAGGCCTTGTAATGTCGCTTGACAGCAATGATATTATGCAGAGCGCAATGTCCGGAGCAATCTCGGACGAGGCTTCAAGTATGATAAGCATTGAATCCTTACAGCAGTTTTTGATGAATATTAATATTTCCGCAAAGCTTGCCTCCTATTTGATTTCTATGGTTACAAATATCCTTTCTGTAATAAACCATTCGGGAATACAGATACTCATCTTTTTAACGGCATTACAGTCAATTCCTGTTTCTCTTTACGAGGCTTCGTCAATAGACGGTGCTTCGGGCTGGGAAAACTTTTGGAAAATCACCTTTCCGATGACTATTCCCCAAATGATTGTATGCTTGGTTTATACCATTATTGATTTGTTTGTAAGTACTAACAGCAAGGTAATATCCTATGTTTATCAGGTTGCTTTTTCAAAAATGCAATTTGGCTTATCCTCTGCAATGTCTTGGATTTATACCCTGCTTGTGGCTGCGGTACTGGGCTTGTTTGTTTTTGTGTTCTCGCGAATATTCCGTCATTACCGGTAAAGGGGGAAATCAAGTTGAATATAAATTACGCTCGCTTACAAAAGCGTACAAAGAGCTTTATAGGAAATTTTATCAAGATACTGATATTGGTGGGTATTTGCTTTGTTGTGCTTTATCCGCAGTTTGAAAAAATTGCGATTTCCTTTATGACGGTTTCCGATCTTTATGATTCAAGCGTTCAGTACATACCCTCAAATTTCACTTGGCACAATTACCGTTTTGTTATAGAATATACCGATTACTTTGTTACACTCCTTAAAACAATCGCATATGTAACCTTAAATTCACTGTTGCAGGTAGGCTCGGCAATGCTCGTCGGCTACGGCTTTGCGAGATTTAACTTCAAGGGTAAAAATGTTTTATTCGGATGTGTTATCGCAACTCTCATAATACCCGTTCAAAGCTTTATTCTGCCTCTTTACAGATATTTCAGGGGAGTGGGACTTTTAGATACGCTTCTGCCGATATTTCTCTTATCAATAGGCAGTATCGGACTCAAAAGCGGATTATACATTTATATGTTCCGCCAGTATTTTTCGGGTATTCCGAAAGAGCTTGAGGAGTCCGGAAAAATTGACGGAGCAGGCACATTCAGAATATTCAGGAGTATTATTATTCCAAGCTCATTGACAATAACGGTCACCTGTTTCCTTTTTTCGTTTGTTTGGCAATGGACCGACAACTATTATATTTCTGTCTTTATGCCTTCAAATACTTTTCTTGCCAACCGCATAAATATCATATCCGCATTGGATATAGACAAATATTTGCTTTCAATCTATACAAACACAGGCGCTGTTCTTTTGATTTTACCGATTATGTTGGTGTTTCTTGTTGCTCAGCATTTCTTTGTGCAGGGAATTGAAACGTCGGGAATAGTAGGGTAATCACATCTACGGAGAAATAGTTATGATGAAAATAAGAAAAATTACAGCTTGTTTCCTTTCGGCAATATTATTAACCTCTGTTTGCTTTAGAGTATTTGCCGACGCCGAAAACGATACGGAAATAACCGTTTCGGATAATTCGTATGCGGCATATTCGGAAAAATTTTCCGATACATCAGCAGGAGATGAAACCGAGCTTTCGCTCGGTAACGCCGTGACAAACGGTGAAAAAAATGAAAACGGTATTGTATTAAAGGAGGAACAAAGCGTCGCCTTTAACGAAGCGATACCCAACGGTAAATATAAAATACAGCTTGCTTATACAGTGCTTGAGGTTTCTTCCGAAACCATTGAATTTAAGCTTTCGGTAGATGGCGAATATCCGTTTTCGGAATGTGAAAATTTAACCGCTTACGTTGAATACAAGGACGAAACGGCAGATTTTGCAAAGGATTCAAAAAACAACGAGCTTCCGCCGGATTTGACGGTTTCGGACGAAGCGGTTACTTATACGCTTAAAGACAGCGCAGGTATTTATCCCGAGGCATACGCATTTATATTCGACGGCGAAAGCCACGAAATAAAGCTGACGGTGCAAAACGGCGAGATCCGTATCGAGTCTGTAGTTCTTGTGCCTTATAAGGAAGCTGTTTCGTATAAAGAGTATCTGTCAACGCAGGAAAGCGGATCTGACAATGCAAACATAATATCCTTAAGGGCGGAGCGCCCCGATGTCAGAACCTCAAGGTCGGTTATTCCGTTTTGCGATACCTCTTCTTCCTCCGCACAGCCTGCGGCAGAGAATTTAAGCGTAATGAATATGCTTGGCGGCGCGCAATGGATGACGGTAGGACAGAATGCCGAATGGAATTTTGAGGCGGAGGAAAGCGGATGGTATGAGCTTAAATTCAAGTATCTGCAAAGCTATACCAACGGACGACCCGTATACAGAAGCGTTCTTATTGACGGCGAGTTGCCTTTCAAAGAGGCGGAAAATATAACCTTTGCTTATACGGGAAAGGTTAAGGAGATAAGCTTTTCCAACGGGGAAGAGCCATACAGATTTTATCTTAAAAAGGGAAATCACACCTTGACGCTTGCCGTATCCCTGGGTGAAATGACCGATATTATTAAGGATTGCCGGGTTATTCTTTCGGATATTAATGCGATTTACAGAAGAATTATTACAATAACAGGCACAAGTCCCGACAGATACCGTGATTATCGCTTAGGTGAAAAGCTGCCTGATGTTATTGAAAAAATGGGCTCGGCGGCTAAAGAACTTAACGCTATTATCGAGCGTTTGGAGGGTCTTAACAGCGACGGAACCGAAAGCGGTTCATTAAGCCGTTTAGCAATCCAGCTTGAACGCTTTTATAATGACCCTGATAAAATTACGGTTCAGCTAAGTCAGTTCCAAAGCAATATCAGCGCAATGGGAGTTTGGATAAACGACCGCTACAATCAGCCCTTAGCCTTAGACGAATTAGCGCTCTGCGGCAGTAAAGCCGCCTCTCCCTTTAGCTTTGCAGGCTTTTTCAAAGGCATGGCATACGGCTTCCGTCAATTTATTTATTCGTTTGCAGAGGATTATAGCGGAGCTGAGGAGAAAGAAAATTCCATTACCGTCTGGGCTCCTACGGGAAGAGACCAGATGCAAATTTTAAAGGATCTTACAAATCAAAGATTTACAGCTCAAACGGGGATAACCGTAAATTATAAGCTTATTGCCGCTACAGCCCTTTTACCGGCCGTTGTTGCGGGAATAGGACCCGATGTAGCTCTTATGTGCCCGCAAAACACGCCTATAAACTTTGCTATGCGTAACGCGGTTAAGGATTTGAGGGGACTTGAAGGTTTTGATGAAACCTGTGAAGAGCTGATTTCGTCCTCCTTGATACCCTACACATACGAAGACGGAGTATATGCTCTGCCCGAGACATTAACATTCCCGATAATGTTTTACAGAACGGATATTTTAAGTGAGCTTGGCTTGGAAGTGCCGCAAACATGGGACGACGTAACCGAAATAATAGTTGATTTAAGCCATAACAATATGCAGTTTGGTTTTCTCGGCTCGCTTAATAATTATGCTACTATTCTGTATCAGAACGGCGGCAAGGTGTATACCGATGACGGTAAAGCGAGCGCGCTCAGCGAGAATGTGGCTGTTGAAGCCTTCAAAAAATACACAGAGCTTTACAGCTATTATAAAATACCCGTAACCTTTGAGTTTGCAAACCGATTCAGGAGCGGTCAAATGCCTATTGCCGTTGCGGATTATACAGCTTATAACACCTTGAAAATATTTGCCTCAGAAATTGAAGGTCTTTGGAAAATAGCGCCCGTACCGGGTACGGTTAAAGAAGACGGCAGCATTAAACATACGGTTGTCGGAACAAGTACGGCTTGTATGATTATAGCTAATACGAAAAAAGAAAACGAGGCGTGGGAATTTATACGCTGGTGGATTTCTTCCGACACTCAAAGAGACTACGGCGTAAAGGTTGAAAATAAGTTGGGTCCGTCGGCAAGATATGCAACCGCAAACAGTATAGCTTTAAAGGGACTGCCTTGGTCGGGTAGCTTTTATAAGGAGCTTTATTCACAAATGAACGATGTCACCTGTATTCCCGAGGTTCCGGGCGGATATTTTACCACCCGTCATTTTAACAACGCTTTCCGTAAGGTTATTTATAAAAGCGGAAATCCGCGTGAAACCCTGCTTGAATACACTAAGGAAATTGACCGTGAAATTACAGATAAGCGTGAAGAATTCGGTCTTGACGTAGAGGGGGCGGCGCAATAATGAAAAACAGAGATTTATTTAAAACCATATATCAAAAAAGGGCGAATTATCTATATATATTGCCTTATACAATTGCATTTTTTACTTTTACCGTATTGCCCGTTCTTTACGCGATGTTTTTAAGCTTTTGCGATTATAACGTCCTTGAGCCGCCCGTTTTTTGCGGTTTTAAAAACTATATTTCAATGTTTTTTAACGACGATATTTTTACAACCGCGTTAGTAAACACTCTGGTTATGGCAATTATTACAGGACCTATAGGGTACATAATATCCTTTCTTTTAGCCTGGCTTATTAATGAGCTTAATCCGAAATTAAGGTCGCTTTACGTTCTCTTTTTCTACGCTCCCTCAATTTCGGGAAATCTGTTTATGATTTGGAGCATAATTTTCAGCGATGACGCAAACGGCTATTTAAACGGTATTCTTATGTACTTAGGGGTTATCGACGAAAATATTTACTGGCTGTCCGACTCAAAGTATATGATGACAGTTTGCGTACTTGCGACGCTTTGGATGAGTATGGGAACCGGATTCCTTTCCTTTGTTGCAGGTCTTCAGGGAATAGACAGAAGTCTTTTGGAGGCCGGCTCTATAGACGGTATACGCAACCGCTGGCAGGAGCTATGGTATGTGGTTCTTCCGTCAATGCGTCCTCAGCTTCTCTTCGGCGCTGTAATGAGCATAAGCTCCGCGTTTTCCATAGGAGCGGTCACCGAGGCTCTTTGCGGTATGCCGAGCACCGATTATGCGGTACATACCCTTGTTAACCATATGACCGACTACGGCAATACGCGTTTTGAAATGGGTTATGCCAGCGCTATTGCGACCGTGTTGTTTATTATGATGATAACGTGTAATCATTTCTTCCAGAAATTCTTGCACAAAATCGGCAGTTAGGAGGCGGAAAAATGAAGCGTTCAAATTCGAGCAAATATACTCATTCCACCTTCGGAAATATAATAATTATGCTGTTTTTAACGGTTTTTGCCTTTTTGATGATGGTGCCTATGATATATACGGTATGCACCGCCTTTAAGCCGAGCGACGAGCTTTTTAAGTTTCCGCCCAGCATTTTTGTCACTAATCCGACAATAATGAATTTTTACAGCCTGTCATCACTTTTAAAGGAATCGTGGGTTCCGTTTTCAAGATATATTTTCAACTCGGTATTCATTTCGGGTGTAGGCACTGCGGGAAACGTAATCCTTTCCTCTTTGGCGGCATACCGAATAGCTAAATTTGATTTTCCGGGTAAAAAAGTGTATTTTCAGATAGTTACAATGTCACTTATGTTTTCTGCGGCGGTAACGGCTATTCCTAATTTCATTATAATGACCCGTCTTAATATGGTGGACACCTATTGGGCTATAATTATACCCGCTTGCGGTTCATCACTCGGCCTCTTTTTGATGAAGCAGTTTATGGAGCAGATGGTTCCCGACGCTCTTATTGAGGCGGCACAGATCGACGGCGCAAGCGAATGGTGCATTTTCAGCAAAATCGTTATGCCGGTAGTAAAACCCGCGTGGCTTACACTTATAATCTTTTCTTTCAAAGACATTTGGAATAATAACGGCGCAAATTTGATTTTCAGCGAGAATATTAAACCGCTGCCAAGCGCCCTCAGTAATATCGTGGCGGGAGGAGTAGCCCGTGCGGGAGCGTCTGCGGCGGTTGCCCTGATTTTGCTTATTCCCCCTGTGTTGGTATTTATTTTTTCTCAAAGCAATGTTTTGGAAACAATGTCAACCTCCGGTATGAAGGATTAAAATTAGGTTAATATTGTGTAGAGAAAGGATAGGGTGATAATAATGTCTAAAAAGCTTAATTGCTTCACGGTTATTATAACGGCGGTGCTTTTGTTGTGCGTATTCACGCCTGCGGTCAGCGCAAAAAGCGAGGATTACCGCACCGCCGATTATATTTACGATACTTCGGGCGAGCCTGTGTTTTCCCCGCAAAGCTTTGTCTTATCGGGAGAGATAAGTAAAGATTCGCTTATGCTTTCCGAATTCGGAGAGCTGGTTGATATGGATATTGATTCAGACGGAAGGCTTTACCTCTTGGATAGGGAGCTGGCTCGGATATTGATTCTTGACAACGAGTACAATCTTGAGAACACTATTACGGGCTTTAACAATAACGGCGTCACCGAAGCTTTTAACAGTCCCCTTGGACTGTGTGTTGCAGATAACGGAAATATATATGTGGCAGACACAGGTAACGGCAGGGTAGTAATTATTGATAAAAACGGCGGTCTTATAGGTATTGTAGGCGCTCCTGATAAGGAGGAATCCCAGTACAGCAACGAATACAGACCCTGCAAGGTGGAGGCGGACCGTTTCGGAAGAATATATGTTTTGGCAGAAAACCAGACACAGGGCATTTTTTCCTTTAGTAATAAGGGAGTTTTTACGGGTTATGTCGGAGCAACGGAAGTGAAACCGAGTATTACCGAGCTGTTTTTCCGTTCTATAGCCTCAAAAACACAAAAAAGCGCGTCGCTTCAATTTGTTCCGACCGAATACAGTAATTTGTCTCTGGATCAAAACGGCTTTATATATTGCGTTATTTCTTCCGTTGAAAACGCGGATATTTTAGCTGATGTTCAATCAAAGAGCTCTTCTGTTAACCCTGTAAGAAGGCTTAATCAGGACGGAACTAATATTTCCATTACAAACGGGGAGTATCCGCCTGTAGGAGATCTTGTTTTTGATCCGTATCTTTACGACAAAAACGCGGGCGCTTCCAATTTTGCCGATGTTGCGGCGGGAAAAGACGGTATTTATTCTGTTTTGGATTCAAAAAGAGGCAGAATTTTTACATATGACGAGCAGGGCAACTTGCTTTATATTTTCGGCGACCGCGGAGACGGAAAGGGCGAATTTAACAGAGCGTGCGCTTTGGTGTACAAAGGCGACAGTATATTGGTAGCCGATCAAAGCCGAAATACCGTTCAGATATTTGAGCCCACCCAATATGCTGGGCTTATAAATTCCGCAATAGCTTCCTATAATTCGGGTGATTATGATAAGGAATATGAATATTGGCAGAAGGTAAAAGAAGAGTTTTGCGGCAGCTCTCTTGCGTATTCTGGTATCGGAAGGTATTACTATAACAACGAGAATTACAAAGAGGCTATGTCGGCGTTCAAGACCGCCGATAACCGCAAGTACTATTCGTTGGCTGTAAAAAAATATATCGAGCAGCTGGGCTGGAAGTATATGCCTATAGCGGGCTATACAGCTATGGTGCTGATAGTGCTTTACATAGCGTTTAGAATATACCGAAAAAAGCACCCTAAACAAAAGACGGAGAAAAAGAAAACAAAACTGAACTGTTTTATTGAAAAGCTTAAATATTCCTCATACGTTTCTTTTCATCCTTTTGACGGATTTTGGGATTTGAAATATGAAGGTCGGGGAAGCGTAGGCGCCGCAACGGTTCTTCTTGTTCTGGCAACCCTTGCAAATACGGTATTTATCCGCTTTAAGGCGTTTACCTTTAATACCTTTGATCCTTTAACCGATAACGCGCTGATAAAGGGAGTAGAGGGCGTTACGCTGTTAATTCTGCTTTGGTGCGTTTCAAACTGGTCTATGACTACTCTTATGGACGGAAAGGGCACTATGAAGGATATATACTGCTATATGTGCTACAGCCTGCGTCCGATAATCATTCTTATGCCTGTTGCGACCTTGGTAAGCTATGTTTTACCCTTAGAGGCGGCTTCGCTGTTAAACCTGATTACGGGAATAGCTGTTGTGTGGACCGCGTTTTTAATCTTCAGCGGCACTGCCACAACCCACCAATACAGCGTAGGCAAAACGGTTGGTACAATTGTTTTAACCGTCGTAGATATGTTAATAATACTGTTTTTATTAATTCTTACAATAACCTTAATTCAACAGATAATAGCCTTTGTTTCTCTCATAGCAAAGGAAATTTCAATGCGGACATAGGGAGGGATTGCCGTGAAAAAAATCATAATTAAATGGGGCGTAAGTGCGGCGGCAGTTTTGCTCTTAATAGCGGTGATCGCGGCTGTTATCGGAAATATGCAGTCCACACCTGCAAAATACGGTGTCGACGGAACTATAGATTACACAGACGGCGAGGAAATCAAGGTCGGCAACTCTCCCGTTCTTGAGAACGAAATGCTTTCACTTTCGATTGATGAAAATTACGCTGTTTCGGTTCTCAATAAAAAAACAGGTAAGGTTTGGAGCAGTAGCATTGGGGAGGAGGAAAGCGATAAATTTAATGTCTCGACCGAGGCGTCGCTTTCTTCTGTATTGCTGAGCTATCTTGACGGCAACAATAAATCCGAATATTCAAGCTATATTCAGTCGGTTAAAAGGGAGCAGACCCGCGTTTTTAAGCTTTCCGACAATCAGGTCAGGGTCACATATATATTTGGCGAGCGTTTAAGCGACGATATTATTCCTCCTGCTCTTATCGTAAAAAGATATGAGGAGATATATAATTCGGTTGATGAAGAATGGCAGGAATTTTTGGACAGGCGTTATCAGCTCTTTGACGCTAAAACTATGACCGAGGCGGATAATCCGCAGGAAAAATACGAGCTATATCCCAATCTGAAAAAGAACCCGTTATATATTATTTCCGATAAAAACGGTAAGGTAATTGCCGAGAAAACAAAAAAGCTTTTTGAAAAAATCGGTTATACAAAAGAGGACTATATTAAGGATAACGAGCTTAGCGGATACGCGGGAAATGTTGATGAATGCGTATTTAAAATCAGTCTGGATTTTAAGCTTGAAAATGAGGATCTGTCGGTTACAATACCCGCGTCGGAGGTAGAATTTTACAATAACACACCCCTTCTATCAATAACTCCGCTTCAGTTCTTTACCTCAAGTTCAGGTAAAAACGGATCGGTATTAGTACCCGACGGAAGCGGTGCGGTAATGAATTTTTCGGCAAACAATACGCCCGCCTTATATGAGGCTTCGATATACGGTCGGGACAGCACCGAAAGTCTTGACGAACTGCCCGCCGATATGTCCACAGAAAACGACACTGCGGTATCGATGCCGGTTTACTTCTTCACCGAAGAAAACGAAACCGTAATGACGGTGATAGAATCGGGAGCTGCCGCCGCAACCCTTCACATAAACAAGGATGAGCAATCGGTCTATGCTTATACTACCTTTGATATTGTACAGACAGGTTATTCCTCTCTCACAGAAAATAACAAAACTTTGGTATGCGGCTCGGATTCTCTAAAGACCGATATTAAGCTTCGCTACAGGTTCTTAGACGGCGGCGGATATGTTAATTCGGCTTTGTCTTATAGGGATTACCTCGAAGCAAGCTCCGCCCTGCCAAAGTCGACGGTTGACGGCTCGCCCGTATTTTTAATGGAAACGGTCGGCGCTGTTAAGTCTAAGGACGGTAAGCTTTTGACATTGTCTTCTATGTCGGACGCTTCGGATATGCTTAAATATATATCCGACTCAACAGGCGGAAGAATTACACTCAAGCTTGTGGGTATGAATAAGAACGGAGCCTTTAATCAAATACCGGGCGAATATTTCTACAACAAAAAAATAGCAAGAGAAAAGGATTTTGATAATCTTTACAAGCAAGCTTTGGACACAGGCGGGTTTGCATATTTGCAGCTCAATCATTTATACTATTTTGACCATACCTTTGCAGACGGTTTCTCCGTAAAGCAATATACTGCTGTAATGCCCGATAAAAGCCGGGCGGTTTTGGGTAACTATAATGTTGTAGAGGGCACTTACAGTACCTCAGATAAAAAGGTATGGATAATTTCGCCGAAAAAGTATCAGCAAATAGCCGAAAGCTATATAACGAGCGGATTTAAGGCTATCGGTTTAGGATATTTAGCGGGTACGGTAAATTCCGATTATAACCGCGACAGCTATTATGACCGCACTAAATCCCTTGAAAGCGCCGTTCAGGTTATGGAAGCTTACGGTAATGCGGGAATAAAGCTTGCCGCCTCTGCCGCAAATCTTTATTCTTATAAATATCTGAGTCTTATTGAGGATATGCCGCTCAGCGGGGGAAATTCAGCTGTATTTGATGAAGAAGTACCGTTTTGCCAAATAGTGCTTCACGGAAGCATGGATTATTCTACCTCGGCGATTAACAATGAAAGCGATGAGGAAACCGCCGTGCTAAAAGCAATCGAAACAGGAAGCGGACTTCACTATATACTTAATAAAAATATAGATAACAGTCTTTTTGACACTGATTCGACAGCTTTATTTTCATCATCATTTGATTCTAATGCCGAAAATGCCGCGGCGGCATATAATTCGGTTTTGAAGGCGCTTGACGGTCTTAACGATAAGAAAATAGTAAATCACTATTATATAGGAGATGTTGCGGTAACGGTTTATGAAAACGGTTCAAGAATATTCGTAAACTATTCCGACTCCGATGCTAAGGCAGATAACATAACAGTACCCGCACGCGGCTGGGTAAGGGCTGATTAGTAATTACCGAAATACCGTTGTGACTTTTTAATGTACGTGGCGAAAAAGGCGGAAGTATATATTTCTTCCGCCTTTCAATAGTTTTTAAAAATAGAGGTAAACGCTCATTATGTTTAAAGATTGTAAATTATTACCGTATCCGAAAGAAATAGAAAAAACAGACGGCTTTTTTAAAACCCATAATTGCGTAATTACGATTTCAGACGGAGTGGACTCTCGTGTTTTTTCGGCGGCAAATAAGGTAAGGAAAGAGCTTGGCGCCGCGGATGCTACATACCATAAGCTATATATGGGAGTTTCCGATAACGGTATTCTTATTAATACCGACTGTGGCTTGGGAGCGGAAGAATACCGTTTGGAAATTACCGAGCAAAGCGTCAAGCTTACAGGCGGAAGCGGGGCGGGTTGCTTTTACGGTTTGCAAACGCTCAGACAGCTCATTAAATGTTATAAAAGCAGTATACCTGCTTTTCAAATTCACGATTGGCCTGATTTAAAATTCAGGGGTTTTTACCATGATGCTACAAGAGGCAGAGTGCCGACAGTTGACGGAGTTAAGAGGATAATAGATACCCTTGCGGAGCTTAAATATAATTCATTTCAGCTATATGTCGAGCATACCTTTGATTTTGCCGAGTTTTCGGGTCTTAACCGCTCTGAGCAGGAATATTTGACGGTGGACGATATTTTAGAAATCGATAATTACTGCTATGAGAATTTTATCGATTTTATTCCGTCGCTGTCAACCTTTGGTCATCTGTACGAGCTTTTGTCGCTAAAGGATTATTCTCATCTTTGTGAGCTTGAAAACTATAAACCGCAGTTTCACTTTTGGAAAGAGCGTATGCTGCATCACACGATTGACGCTTCAAATCCCGAAAGCTTTAACACTGCTTGCTCTTTAATCGATCAGTATCTTCCGCTGTTTCGCTCGGGCTATTTTAATATTTGCTGTGATGAAACCTTTGATATTTGTTTGGGAAGAAACAGGGGAAAGGATAAAGGAAAGCTTTATTGTGAATTTGTCAATAGGCTTATAAATTATATAGCTTCAAAAGGCAAGACTGCTATGATGTGGAGCGATATTGTATTAAAATATCCTGAGTATATTAATCAAATATCTAAGGATACGGTTCTTCTTAATTGGGATTATGAGGCAGAGCCTAATCTTAATACGGTAGATATCATAAGTAAAAGCGGATATGCCCAGATTGTCTGTCCGGGTACTGATTCTTGGGCGAGCCTTATTGAAAATCCAAAGGTTTCATTTTCAAATATTACAAAGCTTATCGGGTACGGAGCGGAAAAGCAATGCTTCGGCGCGCTGATAACAAACTGGGGGGATTACGGACATCCTGCCCCGTTTGAGTGTGCGCTGTCAGGTACGGCTTTAGGTGCGGCGAAGGCGTGGAATGTTTCAACCGTAGTAAATGAAGCATTTGAAAGCTCCGTTTCATTCAGTATGTATTCTGCAAATTATAATATTGTGCCGTATATCAGGGAAATAGCATATGCAAATAAAATTACTCCGTGGCAGCTTTTCGTTTCGAAGGACAAGGCTGCTATAAAAAATGCTTTGAAGAAAAGCGGAGCAAAGCCTGCCGATTATGCGGAAAAATGCTTGCAAACGGCTGAAAAGCTATCCGAATCGGGTGGCAACAATTTGATAATAAGACAAATAATAACGGCGGCAAAGGGTACGGCGCTATTAAATTCGGCAGGGGCTCTTTTGCTTTCCGACGGAGATTTTTCAGAATGGAAGAAAGAGGCGGATAAGTGGCTTAAGGAATACAAGGAAGGTTGGTTGCTCGGAAACAAGCCAAGCGAGTTATATGTGATAGAGGAATTTATTAACTCCATACCGAGTATAGGGCATTAAATAAAGGAATTTTCGTTTACCATATTTCTGATAATTTCAGGAGCTTCCTTTTTAAATTCACTTGGAGACAAACCTACAGTGCGCTTAAAGACTTCATAAAAATATTTGTAATTGCTGAAGCCGCAAAGTGAAGCAACCTGCTCAAATGTATATACGTCACTTGTAATTAAGCTTTTGGCATGGTTAATTCTGATGTCTGTGAGATATTTCACAGTCGAAACACCGTATGCTCTGTAAAAAAGCTTGCTGAAATAAACATCGCTTATAAGCGACTGCTTGGCAATGTCGTGAATGGTAAGGTTGGGGTTTGAAAAGTTTTGATGCATATATTCGATAGACGGTCTGATTTTAGCAAGCTCGGGAGTGTCGGAGTATTTTTGCATCGTTGTTTCATAGGCGAGCTGCTTATAAAGTATCGAATTGCAGTTATATCGGTAGCCTAACAGCTTGCTTTTCCAGATTTTGTGCATCTTTTTTAAGGCATTTATCATTCCCTCAGGGTCATGGAGCTTAATGATTTCGATTTCTTTAGGCCAATAACCGCCGATTTTGCTGTGAATGACTATCAGATGTTCTTCTTCCTCACAGCATTGAGAATATTTAATGTTTCTGGGGCTTAATATCAGCTCTCCCGGATTATAGGAATAGATTTTTCCGTTTTGCTTAAAATGTCCTTTTCCTGAAATTCGGCAGCTGAAATAATCATACGAAGGATTATCGGTAGTGAAGGAGGTAGGCTTTCGCGTAACCTCAATAATATCGTAAATCCAAAAGTTTAAATCCTGTGTTTCAAGCAGCATCACAATTCCTCACTTTTATTGAAAAATATACCGAATCACCTAATTCCAGTATATCACGGCTTGCTTATTAAATCAACTAAAACCAGAATAAAAAAACAGATATAAAAAACGGAGGCGTTTGCTATGACAGATGTATTTGCTATAAACGATTTTCAATTTCCCGAGGGTTTTCTTTGGGGAAGCGCGGTCGCAGGTCATCAGGTTGAAGGAAATAATATTCATTCAAACTATTGGCACAATGAGCAGGAGATTCTTAAGGTTAATCCTAATTTCGAGGTTTCGGGTGAGGCCTGCAATCATTACAATATGTATAAAGAAGATACACTTCTTTTGAAGGAACTCGGGCATCAAGCTTTTAGGTTTAGTATTGAGTGGTCAAGAATAGAGCCCGAAGAGGGAAGCTTTAAGGAGAAAGAGGTTAAGCATTATATTGATGAACTCTCTTATTTAAAAGAGAACGGTATTCAAACCTTTGTCACATTAGTGCATTTTACCGTTCCGTTATGGTTTGAAAAAAAAGGCGGTTTTAAAAGCCTTGAAAATCTGAAATATTTTGAGCGGTATTTGAACTATATTCTCCCCAAAATAAGCCCTTATGTTGACTTTTGGAATGTAATTAACGAGTTTAATTTGGGCTCTTCACAGGCAAAGCTTGATTTTAAATTTAACAGCGTATTTTATCACGCGCGCGGGTATCATTTAATAAAGCAATTTTCAAATAAACCCGTAAGCTCGGCGCACGCATTGGTTCAGTATTACGGAAAACGGCAAAACGACGTTTTCGACCTTACAATGCAAAAATATCAGGATATAATAAATCACGAATTTTTCTTCCACGCTGTCAGAACAGGTGAGCTTGTTCTTCCGCACAAGGACGGAGTATTTGACCGTGAGCTTAAGGATACTGCCGATTTTTGGTCTATCAATCTTTATACGCGTGATATGGTTGATTCAAGAAAAGCTAACCTTGCGGGAGATAGATATTCCTTTACCGAAACGCGTATGCTTCCGATGAAATTTTATCTTGACGAGTTTTACCCTGAGTGTATGTACCACAACCTGACAAGGCTGATGGATAAGCCGGTATATATCACCGAAAACGGATGCAGCTGTTATGATGATGATTTTAGAATAGTATACCTTGCGGAATATTTTGCGGCGATGAATGAGGCGATAAAAGCGGGAGTTGACTTGCGAGGTTATCTCTACTGGTCGTTGCTCGATAATTATGAATGGGACTCATATATTCCTAAATTCGGAATTGTTGACGTTAACAGGGAGGACGGGTTTAAGCGCATACCTAAGCCCAGCGCATATTTTTACAGAGATATTATTAAGAATAACGGCTTTTCACAGGAAATATTATCAAAGTATTTAAGGGAAATGCCGCGTATCGACAAATCAATGCCGATTTTGAAGTGATTAATAAGGGGTAGCATTATGGAAAAAGAAATATTGATATGGCAGGATGATTTCAGCGGTAAGGAGCTTAACCGCAAGGATTGGAGTTTTGAAACAGGATATATTAGAAACAATGAGCTTCAATCTTACGAGGATTCCTCCGAAAATGCATTTATTCGCAACGGACAGCTGGTTTTGCGGGCAATTAAGACCGACAATCCGCAAAAGCCATATACCTCCGCATCGATAAATACGCGTCACGGACAGCATTTCCTTTACGGACGGCTTGAAATGCGAGCAAAGCTGCCGTTTGGACAGGGCATTTGGCCGGCCTTCTGGACTCTCGGCACCGAGAAGAACACATGGCCCGAATGCGGCGAAATAGATATTTTTGAATTGATAGGCGGCAATAAGGTGTTCCCGGGCGGCGACGGAAAGATTTGCATAAACGTTCATACTCCCGAAACCGTAAAAGAAAAATACGGCGGAATGTTTGAGCTCAGAAACGGCAGGTTCTGTGATGATTTTCATATCTTCGGAATTAACTGGACAAAAAAACATTTGGAATTTTATGTGGACAATGTTATATTCAGCCGTTGGCATATAGAGGATACACCCGAGCTTCATATACCGCATTTTATACTTCTTAATATAGCGGTCGGCGGAGATTGGCCGGGTTCGCCCGATGATACAACCATTTTTCCCCAGGAGTACATTGTGGATTGGATAAGGTATTATAAAAACAGCAAAGACGATTGAAAGGGCTGATAATATGAGCTTAAAAATACTCACCTTTAGTTTTGATGACTGTATCGAGGATGATGTAAGACTTGTTGAAATATTCAATAAATATAAATTAAAAGCAACATTTAACCTCAATTCCGCTCGTCTTACGAACGCTTCAAAATGGATGTATAAGGATACCAAAGAGGTAAGGCACATAAACTATTTTGAGGTAGCCAATTTGTATAGCGGTCACGAAATTGCCGCTCACGGTTACTCTCATCAGTTTATGGAAAAGCTGAATGAAAACACCCTTAACAATGAAATCTTGCTTGATTGCAAGCTGTTGTCTTTTTTGTTTGACTGTGAAATCAGGGGCTTTGCATATCCTTTCGGGACCTACAGTGGCAAAGTCAAGGCGGCGCTTAAAAACAGCGGGATTATTTATTCGCGCACAGTTAAAAGTACATACAGCTTTAATGCTCCGGATGATTTTTTGGAGTTGAATCCTACTTGTCATTTTACCGATTCAAGGCTTGAAGAGCTTGCCGATGATTTTTTAAACGGCAGCTCTGACTGTGTTCAGCTTTTTTATATCTGGGGACACAGCTATGAGTTGGTGACCGATTCGGACTGGGAGCGGTTTGAAAAATTATGCAAAAAAATATCGGGCAAAAGTGATGTGCTGTATCTTACTAACATAGGCGCCGTTAATCTTATAATGCAGGCTAAAGGATGATAAAAATGAAATTTATCACGGTTGATACTTATGAAAAATTAAGCCGTCAGGCGGCGAATATTATCTCGGCTCAGGTTATTTTAAAGCCTGACAGCGTGCTGGGTCTTGCCACAGGCTCGTCGCCTTTAGGTACATATAAACAGCTTATAGAGTGGTACGAAAAGGGAGACATTGATTTCAGCAAGGTTACCTCGGTTAATCTTGACGAATATGTCGGTCTCGACGGCACAAATGAGCAGAGCTACCGCTATTTTATGAACAAGAACTTTTTTGAGCATATAAATATCGATTTGGGCAATACTTTTGTTCCTAACGGCTGTGCAGTTGATTTAGCGGGCGAGGGAAAGCGTTATGACGAGCATATTGCCGAGCTTGGCGGAATAGATTTACAGCTTTTGGGGATAGGACTTGACGGTCATATCGGCTTTAACGAACCTGACAAATATTTCGTCAAAAGCACCCACGTTGTAGACCTGCACGAAAGCACGATAAAGGCAAACTCCAGATTTTTTGCAAATATCGACAAGGTTCCCAAGCGCGCGATTACAATGGGAATGGTGTCTATAATGCAGGCAAAGAAGATTTTGCTTATAGCTTCCGGAAAGGAAAAGCGGGATATACTTGAAAAAGCCTTTTACGGACCGATAACCCCCGAAATCCCCGCTTCAATTCTTCAGCTTCATCCTGATATTACTGTGATATACAGCGAAAATTAAGATGTGAAGGACGGTAACCGAAATATGGATAAGCAAACCGTCACGGCGCAAGAGGTCACGGTGTCCGCTGCGCCTAAATACAATATTAAAATCGACGGCACCTATTCTTACAAGGATACCTTTGACTTCAGTACAGGCATTGACTTTGCCGGGCTATCCTCAAAACCGTGTTTTGTATGCCAATGATCCTGATTGGCTGAAATCGGGCGTAGGTGTTAAAGACGACCGTAACGGTCAAGACTTTGGAATGCTCGGAACATCTTTGTACCTGCGCGGCGGCTTTTCTTACGGCGCTCAAAACGAAGAGGATAATCGTCTGTATTGGGGTACAAATCTTACCAAGTTCTATGGCAGTGCGTCAGAGGTAACGGACGAACAGCTTTGGAAGCTAACAGGCAACGATATGTCCGTACAAGCCGGCGTTCCCGATAAGCGCTATCAAATTATTCCCTGGCGCGACGAAGCGACTAAGGCAAACGGCGTAATGAGTGCCGTTATGGGGGACGTTACAAACGCGCCTGACGGAAGCCAAGATTTCGGTAGATATTATTCATTTACTGTTGGAGAGAATTTTTACACCGTAGGTTACAGCTCTGCAAATCGAATGTATATGCTTGTAGGTTCGAATGGTTCGGGCTGGACGGCAAATCTCGATTTCTCGGTACTAAAGGAAGCGGATTATTATCTTAGACTTTGGGTTAAAACACCTCACGCCGCAACCTTTACAATAACTTTTTTAGACGGCGAATATAGGGCTAGGGGTTATGCAACCGTTACAACGGCAAACAATACGTCCGATTGGCAGACAATCGATATTCCCGCAAGCAACCTTAATTTGGCGGAAGATATTGATTTGACCAAGATTATAGGCATTAAGATTTCACCTGCCGGTTCTGCAGATCAGTTCCTTAAGACGGGCGAGACATTCACCTACGGAGCAATAGACTTGTTTAAAACCAGAGCTTTTAATTTAAGCGGTTCTGTGGTGCCTAAAAAAATCTGCTATTATGCCACAAAGGCGGATAGAACCGATTGGAAGGACGATGACGAATTGCTGAATACCTATGAAGACAGTCTGGTGTTTTACAGATCTCTTTCGACTATTCCGTAAGGACATTTGTGCATATGTTTGCTTTTCTGCTTCGAGGGCCCGGGGTCAATGTCAACATCTACGTATTATTACGGCGGAGTCAAAGTCACGATATCAAGGTTAAAGTCGTATATAATTTGCTGTGTTAAAATTCTTCCTTTCATTTTCATTACCTACTCGGATAATTTAGACCTTATAAGTTTACCCTAAAAGTATGGCTTTTTGAAATTGCTTTTTATCCTTCTCAGAAGGTTGTGGTATATTACCTTAGAAAACTGTATTATTCAAGCGATTTCTGAAATTAAAGCCAAAGAAAAAACATTGTATTCCGTTCAAAATTTGCGTTGCATAAACAAAGAAGAGCGTATCTGAAAATCTCTGGACTTTTGCGCTCCTAGCACAGAAAACTGAATCTGAGTAAAGGCTGATCCAATTATTCGGTTCAGCCTTT
>JBJEOE010000013.1:0-23691 GCA_051880555.1 Acutalibacteraceae bacterium | reverse complement strand
TCGGTGTACTTTTTAAATACCGAATCGCTTGTTACGACAGTAGAGGTAAGCCTTGACTTATTCCCCTCCGAGGTATTGTCGATTATACCCACCAATTTCCAGCCCTCGGTATTTTCGCCTTCATAAAAGCTTGATTCCCATGCGGAAAGGGTATTTCTATTCTTTAAATATTTTGCGTAATCGTCGGTATCGGGAATACCGTTGTAGAATTGAAGCGCGTCTTTAGTGGCGATTATTTCCTTTTCGCCTAATGTCTTTTTCTCGCCGTCAATCCAGATAATATTTTCCCCCTTTACATCTTGGAGGGTTGCTAAATACTGCGAGTCAACGCCGTAATCCTCATTTTCCTTACCTGTATGGCAGTTAAAGCTTATATAGCCCTCGGTTATCGTTGTCATCGGTGGGCGCTCGGAAATAAGCTTTTCCATTTTTTCCTTGCCGACCATAATAATACCCGCGTAGCTGTAAGCCGAGGAGGAGGAGAACTCGTTGTAAAGCACAAAATCCACCATCTGTTCCGCCTTGCTCTGGTGCTGTTTTTTCTCGGTAAGAGAGCTATAACGGCTTATATCAAAGCCCGTGTCTATAATCGCGGTAACAGTGTACTTTACATTGTTTAAAGTTACCGTTTTACCGATAAGGTCGTTATAGCTGTTAATCTTTTGATAAACGGGCGTCTCTGTTCCGTCCGCCGCCTTGTTAAGGGTTACGCCGTCAAAATACTGGGCTTTCTTAAATATCTCGAAAATATATTCGCTGACGGCTATCTCGTCCTTTGTACCGTCGGGCAGAGTACCCGCCAAAAGCTTAAAGCCCATATCTTTAATAACCGAATCGTTTATTTCGGCAAAGCCGCCGAAGGCGCGGGAGTAAATATTGTAATCGGTCTCGGTAAGCTTAATTTCGGGGTTGGTCTGTGCGTCGAAGCTTAAATCGGCGTTTGTCGGAGAATACACGCCGTGCATATTAACTCCCGTCCCCTCCGAAACCTCTTTTAAATTCTTTTCCGAAATTCCGTAGCCGTAATCGCGCCAATAGAAATCCGATCCGTTAGTTATCTTTTTGGATTTTGCGACCGAGAGATATTTTACCCCGCTGTCGGTAAGGGAGTTTGTGCAGGTCTTAACGTGATTATAGGCGCCGAAGGTGTCGGACAGTCCGAAAAGCCCAAAAGCTATGCAGGAAAGCAAAATCGTAAAGACAAGCCTTATCTTCTTGTACTTAAGTCCGCTCGCGCCTATTTTAAAGGCGTTTTTAAGGGGCAATTTAGATTTTATAAGCTTAAAAGAAGAGCCGTCCTCAGTCTTTATTTTGGAGGTGTCGGTTTTGACAAATCTCTTTGCCGACTGATTTTTCCTTGAAACCGTGATTTCAAGCGAACCCTCTTTAAGCTTCTCAATATAATCGTTTATCGCCGCCCTGTCCTCTTCTGTTATATGATAGCCGCAGGGAACCTCTACAATATTATCGTGAAAATCGAGAGCCGCAGGTGCTTCGGTTTCCACAGTGGGCGCAGAATCAAGCTCAACATCGCTTATAACCTTGCCGTCCGAAAGCTCTATAATACGGTCGGCGTACTGCTCGGCAAACTCGCGGTCGTGGGAAACGACTATTACAAGCTTTGTTTCGGAAAGCTTTTTAAGGGTGTCGAAAACCTGACGTCCCGTGTTTGAATCAAGCGCTCCCGTCGGCTCGTCCGCCATTATTATTTGGGGCTTTTTGACAAGCGCTCTCGCTATCGCCACCCTCTGCTTCTGTCCGCCCGACAGCTCGTTGGGCTTACGGTTTCCGAAGCCCTCTAAGTCTACCTGTTTTAAAATGTCATTTATTTCCTCGTCGCTTGCCTTGCGATTCTGAAGCTCAATAGCAAGGGCGATATTCGCACCCACCGAAAACTCGTCAAGCACGTTGTATTCCTGAAAAATAAAGCCGACGTAGGTGTTCCTGTAGGAATCAAAATGCTGCTGCTTGAAGTTTTTTGAGGAAACGCCCTTAATTATTATCTCGCCGCCGTTGTAGCTGTCCAGCCCGCCCAGCACATTCAAAAGGGTCGATTTACCGCTGCCCGATTTACCGAGCAGGAAAACCATTCCCTTATCGGGGAATTTTAAGGAAACACCATCAAGCGCCTTAACGGGTACACCCTTTTTCGGTTTATAAATCTTAACAAGGTCTTTTGTTTCTAACATAACTGCCTCCTAAGCGCTGTACTAATTATGCTAACTGTACTAATTCAAATGGTACAGAAATATGATACCACGTCCTCCACCGTTTGTCAATATAGGTTACAAAATTTTAACTATTATTCTTCTTTGCCCTGTGTATGCAAATTTTATTGTAAATAAAAAGTCCCAAAAGGCTTATAATTACCGTACCGCCGAAAACTATTGCAGCAAGCTCATACCTCCCGATACCCAGCGCACTGCCGCCCACGGTCGAGGTTATTATTGACGGAAGCCTTGCTATCGAGACGATAAGTATAAATTTTGAAAGCTTTATATCGGTTAGCCCTACAAAATATGTCAATAAATCCTTTGGTGTGCCCGGGAGAAAAAAGACGATAAAGGTAATAAGGTCAAGCCGCTTTTCATTTTGTAAAAATTTAAGCTGTTTAATCTTACCCGTATCAAAAAACACCTCTACCAAGCGTATTCCGAACCGTCTTACCAGCCCGAAGACCAAGAGACTGCCTATTGTCACGCCCGCAACGCAAAGCAATGTTCCCTCCACCGCCCCGAAGGCGTAGCCCGCGCCTATTTCAAGCGGCTCACCCGGAACAAGCGCTATAATCACCTGAAAAACCATCATACCTATAAATATTAATCTTCCCCAGTTTCCGCGCGATTCTACCCATCCTCTGAACTTTTCAGGCTCAGAAACAAGGCTTATCATCGGCTTGCCGATAAACCACGCAACAAGCGCGGAAAAGCCCAAAAACAAAACCAATAATATTACGCTTATTATTTTTTTCTGCTTTGTTGTAAGATGTCTTTCTTCATTTTGAGTACTCATTTAATTTCGTGCCAATATCCTTTTTCATTTGATTCCAGGCGTCCTCGTGCTCGACATAGTAAAGCGGACACAATTTCTCTGTAATATCATAATGCCTTATAACCGCCGATTCGTCAAGCCCCAATTCATTTAAAAGCCAAGCCGAAAGCTTAATTACCGCATTATATGTTGTATCATTAAACTTTCCCGTGTCGTCGGGGTGGCAGACCTCAATAGAAATCGTATCGCTGTTGCGCCAGTTGCTCGCCGCCGATTTTTCCCACAGCGGCACACACTGGATAATCTCGCCCTCAAGCCCCACCACAAAGTGGGAGCTTACCTCGGTTGAATCCTTGTCGAAATAATCGCGGTTGTTCTGAGCCGTGGTATTAGGATTGCCGACATAGTGTATTACAATATTCTTAACCCCGTCAAGCTCAGTGCCCGTTCGTGCGGTGTTGTGCAGGTGGATAAGCTGAACGTCTATCCAATCGGGAATTTTTATAGCCTTTACCTTTTCTAACTTGGCGGAGGTATTGCCCCCGCCCTTAACCGATTTATATATCTTTATACCGCCGAAAACCGCTCCCGCCGTAATACCTAAAAGCAGTAAAAAACATATTACGCGTTTTAGAATAAGCTTTCTTTTTCTTCGCCGTCTGCGCTCTAACTGCGCAAGACGGGAATCAAAATTATGTTCCGCCATTAATTAACTTCCTTTTATAAAGTATCAAATGTTAATGTAACCTTAAACAAATCGCCGTCAATGTCGATTTTAAGACTGCCGTTTTGAAGCTCGGTAAGGCTTTTTGATATTGAAAGACCTAAACCGCTACCCTCGGTATTGCGGGATTTGTCGCCCCGCACAAACCGCTCTGTAAGCTCCTCGCCCGTAATATTAAGCTCGTATTTTGAAATATTTCTAAATGTTATCTGCGCCTTGCCCTCCCTTTCCGAAACATCAAGATAAACCCTTGTGCCGACCTGCGAATACTTGCAGATGTTGTTCATAAGGTTATCGAAAACCCGCCAGAGATGCCTGCCGTCCGCCATAATTTTAACCGGCGTTTCGGGAATATTAACCACAGGCGTAAGTCCCGCCGCCTTTAACCGCTCGTCAAACTCGCCTACGGTTTGGGACAAAAGCACTCCCGCCTCGCAGACCGTAAGATTTACCGCAAGGTTGCCGGTAGAAGCCTTTGAAGCCTCCATTAAATCCTCAATAAGCTTTTTAAGCCTTGAGGACTGCCTATCCAAAACGTCGATATATTCCTTAATATTCTCGTTTTCAGGCTCTTCCCTTTTGATAAGGTCAACATAGTTTATAATCGAGGTAAGCGGGGTTTTAATATCGTGAGAAACATTGGTTATAAGCTCGGTTTTAAACCGCTCGCTCTTCATTTTTTCATTTATAGCAACTGACAAGCCCTCGTTTATATTGTTAAGGCTGTTTGCAAAATCTTTAAAATCTCCGTACATAAACTTTGTATCTATCTTGTATTCAAGGTCACCTGCGGCTATTTTCTCGCCGCCCTGCTTAATTTTTTGAAGTATTACCGCCAGCGATATGATAACCGCGACATCAACCACGGTGAATAATAGGAGTAAAACCGTTCTTTCGCCGGAGTAATAATACGGTAAAATTGCAATTATAATAAACTGAAACAGCCCCACCGCAGAGGTTATTATCGCGGTTTTAGCGACCGTGGGAATATTTTTAAAGAGGTATTTAAACCAAGCCAAAACCTTTTTAATTCCTTTCGCCGCAATAAAGCCAAGCTTGTATAAAATATTGTTTTTAAGCAAGCTATGGGTTTTAAGGCGCGCGGCAAAGCTTAAGGTATAGCCGAGGGCGACAAAATAGTCTGCGCTTAAAATCGCCGCTAAGGCTACAATGAAATCAAGGTCGCCGCTGAACCCCGCCGCAATTATTAATTCGGCGCTAAACAGCGCTATAACGGCTACCGCCGCCGTAAGCAAATCAAAGGGTATGCGGTCAAGGTGGTTAAGCGCTACTACCCCGCCCTTTCTGTGACTTTGGGCGGCGTAAAGGTAGCAGAGCAGTATTATAAGCATAACAACCGATACGCCTAACAACACAAGCACCGCGTAACGGAGAGTAAATGCCGTATCAACAACATTAACCAACAGCTGACCGTTACCCGAAAGCGCCTCTCTGGGAATATAAACGGTTATACTTATAGGGGACCTTTCAATAGAGGTCCAGTGCATATCGCCGTTTTCGTCCTCATACGCTCTTTCTTCATAGGTCGTCAAATTAAGCTGGCGCTTTTGCACAAGAAAGCTCTGCCCCGTGTAATTGCCCTCTAATACTCCGCCGTCTCTATAGTCCTCAATAGTATAATAAATCCGCTGCTCGTCGCAGTAATTTTCTACGCTTTCTCCGTTTTCGTACACCTCTAAAATATTATAAATATGCCCGTTTCCTATACGGTTCTCCATTATATCGGTTCTTATTTCGTCCCGTGTTTTGGTATAGCCGTCCCAGTCGAGCAAAAATATAACGGCTACTACCGACATAAACACCGCCGCAAAGGCGATAAAGGAAAGAATTATCGCGGTAATCTTCATCGCAAGACTTTCGGTAAGCTTTTTCATTTTTTATCCCCCTTTTCCATTTTGTAGCCGTGCGCCCACACGACCTTTAAATAACGCGGTTCTGCGGGATTTATCTCGATTTTCTCCCTTAAATGCCTTATATGTACCGCCACGGTGCTCTCCGCTCCAAGAGCCTCTCCGCCCCAGACCTTTTTGTAAATCTCTTTGGGCGACAGCACCTGCCCCGCGTTTTTCATTAAAAGCTTTAGTATTTCAAACTCGGTTGGAGTTAATGAGACCTCCTCGCCGTCCACAAATACCTGCTTTGATTTGTCGTTAAGCTCTATACTTCCTATCGTGTACCCGCTTTCAGGCTCAGTTTTATGCCCGCCGCCAAGCTGCATATACCGCCTTAGCTGGGATTTCACCCGCGCTATTACCTCAACGGGGTTAAAGGGCTTTGTTACATAATCATCCGCACCCACGTTAAGCCCTAAAATTTTGTCGGTGTCCTCGCTTTTCGCCGTAAGCAATATTACGGGGATATTGGAAATCTCCCGAAGCTTCACCATTGCTGTAATTCCGTCGCATTCGGGCATCATTATGTCCATAAGCACAAGGTGAATGTCGTTTTCCTCGACCGCCCGCACCGCCTCATTTCCGTTATAGGCGGTAAAAATGTTATACCCCTCGGCCTCAAGGTAAATTTTAAGCGCCGAAACTATATCCTTTTCATCATCGCAAACTAAAATGTTATACATCTCTCCCACCTCACCCATATTATATCAGGAAATGTATTAAGATAAAAGTGTTTTAATTATTAAGATTTCTTTAAGATTGAAAAATGTTCGGTTTGGTGGTATAGTATAGATAAATAATCATCTCTAAAGGCCCCCTTGCCTAAAGGGGGCTGTCGAGCGGAGCGAGACTGGGGGATACGGGTTCAGCAGAAGCTTTACCGAATCCCTCCACCGCTAACGCGGTCCCCCTCCCTTTAGACAAGGGAGGCTTTTATAGGAGTAAATAATGAAGCTTGAAATTCTTAACAGCTGTCCTGCGTTTTTACGCGACTTTTTAACCTACAACGAAACAATTAAGGGTAAGTCCTCCCGCTCGGTCGAGGGGTACTATATTGACCTGCGCACATTTTTCCGCTATATGCTGCTTGTGCGCGGCATTGCTCCTAAAGATACGGAATTTAACAAGATTGAGATTAACGCCGCCGATATAGAGCTTGTCCGCTCGGTCACGATTTCCGACCTCTACGCCTTTATGGTCTACTGCAAGGAGGAGCTAAACAACAACACCGCCACAAGGGCGCGCAAAACCTCCACACTCAGAATTTTCTTTAAATATATGTCGGTACAGACCCACCAGATACCCACTAACCCCGCCGAGCTGCTTGAATCGCCCAAGGTCAAGCAGTCGTTACCTAAACACCTGACCCTTGAAAACTCCTTGGAGCTTTTAAACTCGGTGGACGGAGCGAATGAGCGGCGGGATTACTGTATATTAACCCTATTTTTAAACTGCGGACTTCGACTTTCGGAGCTTTGCGGTCTTAATCTTTCGGATATTTCGGGCGACGGAATTATGACCGTTACGGGAAAGGGCAACAAGGAGCGGGCGGTTTATCTTAACGATTCCTGCAAGGCGGCTATAAAGGCGTACCTTGCGGTAAGACCCAACGAGGGAATAGTGATAACCGACCGAAACGCCCTTTTTATCAGCCGAAATCACAGGCGGATAAGCCCAAAAACCGTTCAGCATATAGTAAAGACCTATCTTGATAAGGCAGGGCTCGGCGGTATGGGCTTTTCCACCCACAAGCTCCGCCATACCGCCGCCACCCTTATGTATCAGCACGGAAATGTGGATATAAGGGTGCTAAAGGATATTTTAGGACACGCAAACTTAGGCACAACCCAAATCTACACCCACGTTTCGGACTCGCAAATAAAGCGGGCTGTCGACTCCAACCCGCTTTCCAATGTTAAAGATAAAAAATAAATTACAGAATAATACAAACCAGCCCGTTACAGCCCTCGTTGATGACCCGCTCAATGGTCTCCTGAATACGCATACGCGCATCACCCGGCATACGGGAAAGCTTTGTGTGCAGTCCCTCGTTTACAAGCTCGTGGAGGGATTTTCCGAAGATGTTGGAATCCCAGATTTTAACGGGGTTTTCCTCAAACTCGCTTAAAAGATACATAACAAGGTCCTCGGACTGCTTTTCACTTCCGACTATCGGGCTTACCTCGGTGGTAATATTCGCCTTCATAAGGTGGATTGACGGAGCTGACGCGCGAAGTCTTACGCCGTAACGCCCGCCCTGCTTCATAATTTCGGGCTCTTCAAGCTTTAGATCCTCAATTTCGGGCATTATTATGCCGTAGCCCGTCGCCTCGACCTCGTCAAGCGCGCCCTTTACCTTTTTATAATCCTTTTGCATTACCGCTAACTCTTTTATACTCTCCATAAGCTCCTGCTCATCGTTAATAACAAGCCCCGTGGTCTCGGCAAGCACCTTGTAGAAAAGGGACTTTTTAATGTTTATCATAACCTCGGCACTGCCGCTTCCGAGGTCAATTCCCTCAACAATCGCTCCGTCCACGTTTTCGCTGTCCTTAAAGGCGGTCTCAAAACGGCTTATATCCCTTATGTGGCGTATGCCGCCCGCCGACTCCTTAATCGTATCGGTTAGGTCGGCTCTCAGCCAATGGTCAAGCGGTAAAGAGTTTATCCAGCGCGGAAAATTAATGCAGATTTCCTTTATCGGGAACTCGAACAGCACGCGGGACAAAATTTGCTTGATATTTTCTTCACTTAGCTCTAAGCAGTTTACAGGCTCTACGGGAACGCCGTACTTTTCGGTAAGCCTTGCCGCGTTCTCCGCCGCCTCGGCGGAGTCGGGGTACATACAGTTAAGAAGGACAATAAATGGCTTGTTTATCGCCTTAAGCTCGTCAATAACCCGCGCTTCGGCTTCTTCATACTCGCTTCGCGGAATGTCGCTTATGCTCCCGTCTGTGGTGATTACAAGACCTATTGTAGAATGTTCGTTAATAACCTTTCGGGTGCCTATTTCCGCCGCCATATTAAAGGGTATAGGCTCCTCAAACCACGGGGTCATAACCATTCGCGGTTGGTCGCCCTCTATGTAGCCCAATGCGCTCGGAACAATGTAGCCCACGCAGTCGATAAGCCGCACATTCATCGCTGCGGAGTTGTCAACTTTAATCTGCACCCCTTTTTCGGGGATAAACTTAGGCTCGGTCGTCATTATTGTTCTTCCTGAGGAGGATTGCGGCAGCTCGTCATTCGCCCGCTCTTTTTGATAGTCGCCCTCGATATTCGGAAGTACAAGCTTATCCATAAACTGCTTGATAAAGGTGGATTTACCTGTCCTTACAGGGCCTACCACGCCGATATAAATATCCCCGCCCGTTCTAGCGGCAATATCCTTGTAAATATTCACATTTGTCATACTGCTTCCTCCATACATTTCACTGTCTTTTGGTAAAGCATATGCCCCGTCGGACGAATTTATGACAACAAGAACTTTTTGTTAAAACGCTTTTGAATACTTGTCAATTTTTAAAAAATATGTTAGTATATTAAAACATCAACTTGTACCGTTAAGCGCTATTTTATGAAAAGGGAAATACATTATGCCGATTAAATTATATTATACAGAAAAAGGCTATGGAACGCCGCTTGTTATGCTGCACGGCAACGGGGAAAACGGCGGATTTTTTAAAAATCAGCTTGACTTTTTTGCCGAAAAATACCGCGTTATAATACCCGACACACGAGGTCACGGTAAATCCCCGCGCGGCACCTCCCCTTTTACGTTCGACACCTTTGCGGAGGATTTAAAGGGGTTGCTTGACTCCCTCAGCATTAAGAAGGCCATTATTTTAGGCTTTTCGGACGGCGGCAATATCGCCCTTTTATTCACCCTTAAATACCCCGAATATGTGGAAAAGCTTATTTTAAACAGCGCGAATTTATACCCGTCAGGGCTTAATAAATCTTTTTTGATTTCGGTCAGACTCCTTTTTGCCGCGACCTGTATTATTTCACATTTCAGCAAAAAGGCGGCAAGAAAAAAGGAGCTGTTAGCACTTATGGCGAAACAGCCCGATATTAGCCCCATAGAATTAAGCGCCGTGAAATGTCCCACTCTTGTTATCGCGGGAACCCTTGACCTGATAACTAAAAAGCACACCCGCCTTATCGCCGATTCGATTGACGGCGCTTCACTCTGCTTTATAAACGGAAACCACGCCGCGGCGCAGACCAACAGCGTGGAATTTAACAAAACAGTCGAACGGTTTCTTGAAACAACGTAAATAAACAATGTATATTCGTTCGGTCTAACATCTAACGTCTATAATCTAATGTCTAACTTCGTATGCGCGACCATCGGTTTCCGTTATATCAAGTAAAAATGACTGCCTCACTTGCTGCGAGACAGTCATTTATATTTTATAGATTATTATTCAGCAACAGCCGCTTCAGGTGCTTCCTCGATCGGGTTTACGAGCAAATCTTCCGCACCCGCGAAGTCGGTTTTTTCCTCCTCGTCATAGGCGGCGGGGTTAATTTCCTCGCAACGCATACCTGTTCCCGCGGGAACAAGCTTACCGATGATAACATTTTCCTTAAGACCGAACAACGGGTCAACCTTGCCCTTAATAGCGGCTTCGGTGAGAACGCGTGTGGTCTCTTGGAATGACGCGGCGGACAGGAAGGATTCCGTAGCAAGCGAAGCCTTTGTAATTCCGAGCAAGGTAGCGCGGTAGGTGGCTTTGGTAAGCCCCTCTTCGCCCGCGTCAATTCTCTCCTGAACCTTGGCGTTCGCGTCGGCGATTTCCTTATACTCGTAGCTTACGTTCTGCAACAGGTCAGTAGAGCCTGCGTCGGTAACGCGGAGCTTTCTCATCATCTGACGCACGATAACCTCGATATGCTTATCGTTAATGTCAACACCCTGAGTACGGTAGGCGTTCTGGATTTCGGCAATGATATATTCCTCAACCGCCTCGGGTCCCTGCGCCTCCAAAATATCCTGCGGATACTTAGCGCCCGGAATCAGCATATCGCCCGCCTTGACCTCGTCGCCGTCCTTAACAAGACAGCGTATACCGTAAGGAATAGTAACCTTTTCCTCGGTCTTAAGCTCGTCATTAGTGATAATGATAACATTGCTCTTCTTTTCCTCGGCTATGCGGACTCTACCGTCGATTTTGGCGATAAGGGCGCATCTCTTAGGACGTCTTGCCTCGAACAGCTCCTCAACACGGGGAAGACCCTGTGTAATATCCTCGGCACTGGCAATACCGCCCGTGTGGAAGGTACGCATCGTAAGCTGTGTGCCCGGTTCGCCGATTGACTGAGCGGCGACAATACCGACAGCCTCGCCGATTGTAACAGGCTTACTTGTTGCAAGGTTTCTGCCGTAGCACTTCTTGCATACGCCGTGGTGGCTGTGGCAGGTAAGGACGGAGCGAATCTCGATTCGGGTAATGCCCGCGTCGACAATCTTTTTAGCTCCCTCGCCCGTAATCATATCCTCGTGCGACCAGATAACCTCTCCCGTTTCGGGGTGAACAGCGTCATGGAGCAGGTATCTGCCCTCAAGGCGTTCCTCAAGGGGCTCCAGGATATGGTTGCCGTCCTTGATATCGAAAATTGTAAGACCTTCCTCGGTACCGCAGTCGTCCTCGCGAACGATAACGTCCTGAGCAACGTCAACAAGACGGCGGGTAAGATAACCCGAGTCGGCGGTACGGAGCGCGGTATCGGCAAGTCCCTTACGCGCGCCGCGGGAGGAGATAAAGTACTCAAGTACGTTAAGACCCTCACGGTAATTAGCACGGATAGGAACCTCAATTACCTTACCTGCGGTATTAGCGATAAGTCCGCGCATTCCTGCAAGCTGTCTAATCTGGCTCATAGAACCACGCGCGCCAGAGTCCGCCATCATAAATATGGGGTTGAACTCGTCAAGGTTGCCCTTAAGCGCGTCGGCAACGTCCTCGGTAGCCTTGTTCCATATCTCGATTATATGGCGGCTGCGCTCCTCGTTGCTTATAAGACCCCGGCGGTAATCGCGTGTTACGCGGTCAATCTGATTTTCAGCCTCGGCAAGAATATCCTTTTTAGCGGGCGGAATTACCGCGTCGATAACCGCAACGGTTATAGCGCCCTTAGTGGAGTACTTAAAGCCTGTCGCCTTAATATTATCAAGTACTATTGCGGACTCACTTGTACCGTGAGCGGTTATGCAACGGTCAATAATTTTACCTAACTGCTTTTTGCCGACCTTATTCTGAACAATATCGTCATTGCTCTCAATAAAGCTTGTCGAGGGATTTTTAACCGTAAAGGTCCATTCAAGATCCAGCTTATGGGCGGGATCGCTTCTGTCAACGAAGCCCAAATCCTGAGGAATCGACTCGTTGAAGATTATAAAGCCAACAGTACACCAAACGAGACCGCTTTCGCCCTCGGCATTTGTCATACGAACCCTGATAGGGGCGTGAAGACCGACAACATCGTCGTTATATGCCATAATAGCCTCGTTTTTATCCCTGAATACCTTGTTTGCGCCCTTTTCGTCCGACTTAACAAGGGTAAGATAATATGAACCGAGAACCATATCCTGAGTAGGAACGGTAACAGGCTTACCGTCGGACGGCTTTAAGAGGTTGTTGGCGGCGAGCATTAAGAATCTCGCCTCAGCCTGAGCCTCAGCCGACAGCGGAACGTGAACCGCCATCTGGTCGCCGTCGAAGTCGGCGTTGTAGGCGGTACAAACCAGCGGGTGGAGCTTTAACGCCTTGCCCTCAACCAGTACGGGCTCAAACGCCTGAATACCTAATCTATGAAGTGTAGGCGCACGGTTAAGCAGTACGGGGTGCTCCTTAATCACGGTTTCAAGCGCGTCCCAAACCTCGTTTGAAGCACGCTCAACCATCTTCCTTGCCGACTTGATATTGGTAACCGCCTTAGTTTCAACAAGGCGCTTCATAACAAAGGGCTTGAAAAGCTCCAGCGCCATTTCCTTAGGAAGACCGCACTGGTACATTTTAAGCTCAGGTCCTACAACGATAACCGAACGGCCCGAGTAGTCCACGCGCTTACCGAGCAGGTTCTGACGGAAGCGTCCCTGTTTACCCTTAAGCATATCCGAAAGGGATTTAAGCGGACGGTTATTAGGTCCTGTAACGGGCTTGCCGCGGCGACCGTTATCGATAAGGGCGTCCACCGCCTCTTGAAGCATACGCTTCTCGTTGCGGACGATTATATCGGGAGCTCTCAATTCCAAAAGTCTTTTAAGACGATTGTTACGGTTGATAACACGTCTGTAAAGGTCGTTTAAATCGCTTGTAGCAAAGCGTCCGCCATCAAGCTGTACCATAGGACGAAGATCGGGCGGAATTACGGGGATAACGTCAAGAATCATCCACTCGGGACGGTTGCCCGACTGCCTGAAGGCTTCGAGTACCTCAAGGCGCTTTAAAATACGGATGCTCTTCTGACCCGTCGCGTCCTCAAGCTCCTTGCGAAGCTCGTCGCAGGTTTTATCAAGGTCGATTTCACAAAGAAGCTTCTTAATAGCCTCTGCGCCCATTCCCGCTTCAAAATCGTCCTCATATTTTTCGCGCATATCGCGGTACTGCTTTTCGTTCAAAAGCTGTTTTTTCTCAAGCGGAGTAGTACCCGGGTCGGTTACGATATACTGCGAGAAATAAAGTACCTGCTCGAGAGCCTTGGGGGTAATATCAAGCACCAATCCCATACGGGAGGGAATGGTCTTGAAATACCAGATGTGGGAAACAGGAGCGGCAAGCTCGATAGAGCCCATACGCTCTCTTCGCACCTTCGCGCGGGTAACCTCAACGCCGCAGCGTTCGCAGACCTTACCCTTATAGCGAATGCGCTTATACTTACCGCAGTGACATTCCCAGTCCTTCTGCGGCCCGAAAATGCGCTCGCAGAAGAGACCGCCCTGCTCGGGCTTAAGGGTGCGGTAGTTAATGGTTTCAGGCTTTGTAACCTCACCGTGAGACCAGCTTCTTATCTGTTCGGGAGACGCAAGTCCGATTTTTATTGATTCAAATTCAATTTCTGCCATATTTGCCCTCCGTTACATTTCGTCGTCAAAATTGTCTTCGTCAGACGCAAATTCGTCAATCTCGTCATCAGCGATAGCGTCGCCGTTTTCGTCCTCAAGACCGAAGCCCGTCAAATCGTCGGCAACAGTATCGTTTTCGAAATCGGTATCCCCGTCCTCGGGAATAACAGGCGAGCCGAGACCGATATCGTCGTCCTCGTCAAAGCTCTGCTGGAGGTCGATTTCCTCCTCGTCCTTGTCAAGCACCTTAACGTCAAGACCCAAGGACTGCAGTTCCTTAATAAGAACCTTAAAGGATTCAGGTACGCCCGGCTTCGGAATGTTCTGACCCTTAACAATAGATTCATAGGTCTTAACACGTCCAACAACATCGTCCGACTTAACCGTAAGAATTTCCTGAAGAGTGTATGCCGCGCCGTAAGCCTCCAGCGCCCAAACTTCCATTTCACCGAAACGCTGACCGCCGAACTGGGCTTTACCGCCGAGCGGCTGCTGGGTGACAAGTGAGTACGGACCTGTCGAGCGGGCGTGAATCTTATCGTCAACCAGGTGGTGGAGCTTAAGATAATACATATATCCGACGGTTACGGGGTTATCGAAGGGTTCGCCCGTGCGGCCGTCAAACAGCTGGGTTTTAGCGTCGCTTGTAAGCGGAATACGCGAGAAATCAAGCTTAGCGGTGTCCTTAAACTCGTAGCCCTCCGCCTTTGTGGCTTCCTCAGCCAAGCGGAAGCAATTTCTGATGTCATCCTCGTGCGCGCCGTCGAATACAGGCGTGCAGATGTTCCAGCCAAGCGCCCTCGCGGCGTAACCTAAGTGAACCTCAAGCACCTGACCGATATTCATACGGGACGGAACGCCCAAGGGGTTAAGAACTATATCAAGCGGAGTACCGTCGGGCAGGAAGGGCATATCCTCGCTCGGAAGTATGCGGGAAACAACGCCCTTGTTTCCGTGACGTCCCGCCATCTTATCTCCGACAGAAATCTTACGCTTTTGTGCGATATAGCAACGAACAACAACATTTACACCGGGGCTCAATTCAGCGGAATTTTCCCTTGTAAACACCTTAACGTCAACTATTGTTCCGTATTCACCGTGGGGAACTCTTAAAGAGGTATCCCTTACCTCGCGCGCCTTTTCACCGAAGATTGCACGAAGCAGTCTTTCCTCGGCAGTAAGCTCGGTTTCGCCCTTGGGGGTAACCTTACCTACGAGTATATCGCCTGCGGTAACCTCGGCGCCGATACGTATAATTCCACGCTCGTCAAGGTCCTTAAGGGCGTCCTCGCCGACGTTCGGAATATCTCTGGTAATTTCCTCGGGTCCTAATTTGGTGTCACGCGCCTCAAGCTCGTATTCCTCAATATGAATAGAGGTGTAAATATCGTCGCGGACAAGACGTTCATTGATGAGAACCGCGTCCTCGTAGTTGTAGCCCTCCCAGGTCATAAAGCCGATAAGGGCGTTTCTGCCGAGAGAAATCTCGCCGCCGTTGGTAGCGGGACCGTCGGCAATAACCTCGTTTTCCTCAACAACCTGACCTACCGCAACGGTGGGACGCTGGTTAATACAGGTGCCGTGGTTGGAGCGCAGGAACTTAATAAGCTTGTATTCGTCAATCTCGCCGTTTTTAGCGCGAATCTTAATATAATCGGCGCTTACATAGGTAACCTCACCCGCCCGCTTTGCGAGCACGACAACGCCCGAGTCAACCGCCGCCTTATATTCCATACCGGTAGCTACAATCGGGTTTTCGGGGCGCAGGAGCGGTACTGCCTGCTTCTGCATGTTAGAGCCCATCAGCGCACGGTTGGTATCGTCGTTCTCAAGGAACGGAATCATAGCCGTAGCAACCGAAACCACCATCTTAGGCGAAACGTCCATATAGTCGGCTCTGGAAGCCTCAACCTCCTGGAATCCGTCACGGTAACGGGCATTAACCTTCTTTTTAACAAAGAATCCGTTTTCGTCGAGCGGCTCATTAGCCTGAGCTACTACGTAATCGTCCTCTTCGTCGGCGGTCATATACTCAACCTCATCGAGTACCCTACCCGTCGCCTTGTCAACCTTTCTGAACGGGGTTTCGATAAAGCCGTACTTGTTAATCTTCGCAAAGGTTGCGAGATAGGAGATAAGTCCGATGTTAGGACCTTCAGGGGTCTCAATCGGGCACATTCTGCCATAGTGGGTGTAGTGAACGTCGCGCACCTCGAAGGAAGCGCGGTCACGGGAAAGTCCTCCGGGGCCTAACGCCGAAAGACGGCGCTTGTGGGTAAGCTCGGAGAGCGGGTTGGTCTGATCCATAAACTGGGAGAGCGGAGAGGAGCCGAAAAACTCCTTAATAGCCGCCACAACAGGACGTATATTAATAAGTGACTGGGGAGTAATGCTGTCGGGATCCTGAGCCTGAAGTGTCATTTTCTCGCGCACTACCCTTTCCATACGGGAAATACCTATACGGAACTGGTTCTGCAAAAGCTCGCCTACAGAGCGGATACGGCGGTTGCCCAAATGGTCGATATCGTCGGTGTTTCCGACATTGTGGGGCAGACCTAAGAAATAGCTTACGGTAGCAAAAATATCGTCAAGGGTAATATGCTTCGGAATAAGGTCGTCCGCGTGCTCTAAAATAGCCTCGCGCAGCTCCTCCTTGCCGTTAGCCGTCTCAAGCAGCTCTTTTAAGGCGGCAAAGGAAACCTTTTCGTTAATACCGAGCTCGTCAAGCTCTGCCAATTCCTCAGCGGTAAAGTCGGTGAAATCCGAAAGATTTACCATACCGTTTGAAAGCACCTTGACCTCGGTAACGTTGCCCTCGTTATCCATAACGTTGATATAAGCCGAAAGCACGCCCTTGCGCTCAATCTCGTCGGCTAATTCGCGGGTTACTGTTGTGTCCGCCTCGGCTATAATCTCGCCGGTCATAGGGTCGATTACGGGGCGTGACAGCACCGCGCCCTTAATGCGGGCGCCGATTGCCAACTTCTTATTGTATTTATAACGTCCCACCCTTGAAATATCGTAACGGTGGGGGTCGAAGAAGAGCTGTTCAAGATAGCTCTGCGCTCCCTCTATGGTAACAGGCTCGCTCGGGCGGAGCTTCTTATAAACCTCAACAAGCGCGTCCTCAACGGTTTTGGTATCGTCCGCTTCGAGAGTGGCTGAAAGCCTTTCGTCCTCGCCGAAAAGCTCCCTTATCTGCTCGTTCCCGCCGATGCCCAAAGCGCGGATAAAGGTGGTGACGGGAAGCTTGCGGTTTTTATCTATTCGTACATAAAGCACATCGTTAGCCGAGGTCTCGTACTCAAGCCACGCACCACGATTCGGGATTATCGTGGAGGAAAAGAGCTTTTTGCCGGTTTTTTCGTCGGTTTTTTCGGCATAATAAACGCCGGGGGAACGGACAAGCTGAGAAACGATAGCGCGCTCCGCACCATTGATAACAAAGGTTCCCGACTCGGTCATAAGCGGGAAATCGCCCATCGAAACCTCGCTTTCCTTAATCTCGTCCTTTTCAAGGTTGACAAGGCGCGCGGTCACCCTAAGCGGTGCCGCGTAGGTCGTATCCCTTGCCTTACATTCGGTTACATCGTATTTCGGCGTATCGTCAAGATGGTAGTCAACGAAGCTTAACTGAAGATTGCCGCTGTAATCGGTAATAGCGGACATATCCCTGAAAACTTCCTTTAAACCCTCCTCAACAAACCACCTGTACGAATCCTTCTGAATCTCGATAAGATTCGGCATATCGATGACTTCGTTGATTTTCGAGAAGGTCATTCGAGTGTTTTTACCCAGCTTGACAGGTTTAACCATTGAAGTAGGCTCCATAGGTATACAATCACTCCTCCAAATATTTTACGGCAAAGCGCCGCAAGAGCGTCAGCGATAACGGAAACGCGCACCCGTAATTAAAGGGAAAATTATATAATAAAATATAATAGGCGCACATTACCCCATCATCATTAGTAATTCATAATTATATATCAAAAACAATAATAAGTCAAGCATTTATTTAAAATTTTTAAATCAAACAAGCCGCCCAACCCCAAAAAAGGAGTCGGACGGCTTAAATTTAACGGTTTTTTATATATTTTTCGGAATTTTTAAGCACGGAAATTATCGGGCAAATAAGTATACCGCAGAAAAAATTGCTCACCCCGTGAACAAAATCCCAGGGAAGTCCCGCGGCAATCCAGGCTATAGTAGCCTTAAAATCAAGCCCGAACATAATCGCCTGGGCGGGAGCATAGAGGGTGCCGAACAGAAAGCCGTGCAATGCGCAGACCGACATATATATAATAGGTCGCGCTTTAGTCGGGATATTCTTTGGCAGCAGCATTACCGCTCCCCAAAGCAGGGTCCAGATATAAAGATAGGGTATCCACCACATCGAAAAGCCAGAAAAAAGCCCGTTCAGAAACACATATATATAAATGGGGTAAAGCGCTTTTTTCCTGTAAGCAACCGTTATCGCCACGACGAACACCCCTAAAAGATGCACGTTGGGCAGTATTTCCATTATCACCTTAGAGGCGTACATAAGCGCCCCTAAAAGGGCGAAAACCGCAGTTTCCCTAATGTTTAGCTTCAATTTATTCCGCCTTAAAGGAATACTCCGCGCCCTCGGTAATATCGGTGGAATCCACTCCCTTTTGCGCGTATTCGCCGTTTACATAGAACGCCCAATACTTGCCGTCCTTGTCGTAATCAAGGGTCACGCCGTTTACGGTCTTAACGTAAAGTCCGTATTCGCTGTCGTCCCCCGCGATAAGCTTAAGCTCTAAAAGAGCCTCGCCGACGGTCTTTTTATCGGTATGAATCTTAATTTCGGTTTCCTTGCCGTCCAAATCGGTCGCCTTAAAGGTGAAGTAGGTTTTTCCCTCGCCCAGCTCGCTTACGGTAGACTGTGAGGAGCTTGCCTGAGATGAAGTAGGCTCCGAGGTTACCTTGCTGTCGTTACAACCGGTTGTAAAGAGTGCTGTTGCCGCAATAAGCACGATACAAACGGCGAGCGACAATGATTTTAACAATCCTGTGCTTTGCTTTGTTTGCATTTTTATTTCTCCTTAAAGTATATTCCCTTTAAAACCGGCGCTCGCGGTCATAGTAAAAGGCTTTGTCACACGGATATTTCGACTCGGCACTAAACCGCCTCGCCTTCTCAGGAAAAATCCCAATGGCTTGTCCCCGACCTGCGGCGATCGGGCAGAAGCGGTTATTTTTTTGCACCTTACGGCGACGGGCTCGTACAGGATTTTCACCTGTTTCCCCGAAATGACAAAAAGCATTATACCACCGTTTTCCTCTCCTTGCAAGCGAAAAATACTTTTAATTAACCTAATAGCCTATCCAGTCATAAAATATTATCGATAAGAACATTTTGCATCGGAACGGAGAGCTATTATGAACAGATACAACAATCAAAACCGCAGAAATTCGCGGTTTGCCGACCGAGGACCCGAGCCGTTTTGCATAAGCATTGTAAAGGCGGTATGCGAAAACGAAAATTTCCGTACCGCGCTCTGGACGGGCGATAATTTGCAGGTCACCTTGATGTGTATTCCCGTGGGCGGCGAAATCGGGCTTGAAAATCACCGCGACACCGACCAGTTTTTGCGTATTGAATCCGGAATGGGAGCTGTAAAAATGGGCTGTCACAGAGATACCGCAGATTTTAAAAGGCAAATAGGGGCGGGTGACGCCGTTTTCATTCCCGCGGGGACATGGCACAACATTGTAAATACCGGCTCCTGCCCGCTTAAAGTCTACTCGGTCTACGCCCCTCCCAAGCACCCAAAAGGCACCGTACACAAAACAAAATCAGCCTCCGACGATGCCGAAGACTGATTATAGATATTAGACGCGGACAGTCGAGGATGCCTGTCCCTACAAAAACAAATTGACCTACGTAGGGGACGATGCTCGCATCGTCCCAATTACGAATTACGCATTACGAATTACGCATTATAATTTATAGCCTTCAAATAATCCTCATACGCCTTTTCCCAAGCCGCATTATCCTGCGGCTCGTAGCGCTTAAGCTCGGTGGAATCCGAGACGGTTTTTCTTATTCCCGCAAAATCGGAAATTTCACCGAGAGAAGCGAAGCAAACGGCTATATTGCCCATAACCGTCGCCTCGGACGGACCCGCCAAAACCTCCGCGTTACAGGCGTCCGCCGCCATTTGACAAAGCAGTCTGTCCTTTATGCCGCCGCCCAAGATATTAATGCGGCGGTATTCCTTTTGCCCCATACGGGAGAGCATATTAAAGGTATGTTTATATTTCATCGCAAGGCTCTGATAAATACAGCGCATTATTTCGGGGCGGTTCTGCGGTACATACTGACCCGTGCGGCGGCAATATTCAACCACGCGCGCGGGAAGATTGCCCGCAGTCTCAAAGGCGGGGTCGTCAACGTCGATAAAGCACTTAAAGGGTTCTGCTGAAAGCGCCTCTTTTTCAAGGGTGTCGAAGCCGACCTCCTCGCCCTCGCGTCTCCACTGACGGCGGGACTCCTGAATAAGCCAGAGACCCATAATATTTTTAAGAAAGCGTACCGTGTCCTTATATCCGCCCTCGTTGGTGAAGTTTAATTCCTCCGCCTCTTTTGTGATAATGGGGGTCGGACTTTCAATTCCGAAAAGACTCCAGGTGCCGCAGCTTATGTATACAAAATCGTCGGTAAGGCTGGGTGTTGCCACTACCGCAGAGGCGGTATCGTGCTCGCTTACTGCGATAACGGGAACCTTTTTACAGCCTAATTCCTCGCAAATCTCATCGGCAAGCATACCGTAGGTCTCCCCCGCCTTAATAACGGGCGGGAAAAGGCTTTCTTTAAGCCCCAATTTTTTAATAAGCTCGAAATCCCAGTCCTTTTTATAGGGGTCGAACATATTTGTGGTGGAAACAATGCTTGCCTCCGCCTTTACCTCGCCTGTGAGCATATATGCAAACAAATCGGGGATAAGCAACATTTTTTCGGCGTTTTCTAACTGCTCAGGCTCGTGATTTTTAAGGTACATAAGCTGAAACAGGGTATTAAAGCGCATATGCTGTGTTCCTGTTCTTTTATAAAGCTCGCTTTTTGTAACGGTATCGGCAATTTCCTCGGCAATACCCTCTGTGCGGGTATCACGGTAGTGGACGGGGTTGCTTATAAGCTTGCCCCGCTTGTCGATAAGTCCGAAATCAACGCCCCAGGTATCAATACCGATAGCGTCAAAGCCGCCCTCGTTAACCGCCTTGGTAATTCCCGCCTTAATCTCGAAAAACAGCCTTAAAATATCCCAATACATAGTACCGCCGACAATTACGGTATCGTTGCTGAAGCGGTGAATTTCCCGCATTTCTATCCTTCCGTCTTTAAGCTCGGCAAGCATCGCCCTGCCGCTTGACGCGCCGAAGTCAAAAGCTAATACTTTTTTCATAATCCTGCCTCCGTATAGCGTTTTTATTTGATTATAACATATCGCCAATATAAATGCTATAACCTTTATTTACTCAAATTACGTCTTAAATATTGTAAATTACAGCAAAAAATTATATAATGAATAAAAAAATCTCGGAGGAAGTATGGAACAGGATTTATGGCGTTATTTGCAAACCGTAAAAAAGCCGATTGTGCTTTACGGAATGGGCAACGGAGCAGACAAAATAATTAATGTATTAAATACCTACGGCGTTAAAATTTCGGGGGTTTTCGCGACCGACGGCTTTGTGCGGGATAAATGCTTTCATGGCTTTAAGCTTTCGTCCTATTCCGAGCTAAAAGCGCGGTTCGGCGAAATGACGGTGCTTTTGTGTTTCGGAAGCTCAAGACCCGAGGTATTAGAAAATATTAAACGAATTTCCGCCGAGCAGGAGCTTTACGCCCCCGACGTGCCCGTATACGGTGACACGCTTTTTAACTCGGAATATCTAAGCGCGAACAGGGAGGCGTTCTGTCGCGTATACTCCCGCCTTGCCGACGATAAATCAAGGGAAACCTTAGAAAATATCATAAGATATAAATTAAGCGGAAAACTTGATTATCTCTACGACAGCGAGGTATCTACGGACGAGCCGTATTCCTCCTTTTTAAGGCTTGACGGTAACGAAAGCTATATCGACCTCGGCGCGTATACCGGCGACACGGTAGCGGATTTTATTGCCCGCACAAACGGCTATAACAGCATTACCGCCGTAGAGCCCGACAAAAAGAGCTTTAAAAAGCTTATAACAAATACTGCGGGTCTTGAAAATTTCAGGGCGATAAACGCCTGCGTTTCGGACGTAAGCGGCACGGCGCTTTTTTCAATGCGGGGCGGCAGAAATTCGAGCCTCGGAGAAGGCACGGAAATCACCTCGGTAACCGTGGACGAAATCGCCGAAAAGGGCGCTACCTTTATTAAAGCCGACGTAGAGGGGGAAGAAAAAAGGGTTATATCAGGCGCGAAAAATACGATTTTAAGGTATAAGCCTAAAATACAGCTTGCCTGCTATCACCGCACCGAGGACTTAATCGCCCTGCCCGACGCGGTGGACAAAATACGGAGCGATTACAAGCTTTATATGCGCCGTTTTCCCTCGGTTCCCGCGTGGGATACGAATTATTATTTTATATAATATCTTTTTGCGGGGCGATGTGGGCATCGCCCCCTACGAATGTAAATAAAACCTGCGTAGGGGACGATGCCCACATCGTCCCGTCTAATATCCGGTATCTAAAATCTAATATCTAAAAAGCCGAGTCGGTCGATAAGCCGAGTTCTGTCGCGGACGGTTATCTATCTCGACGCGGGATTGCTCCCTGCGCTCAAGCCGCTTTTCGTAACACGCCGGGCAGGCGTATAGTTACAGTCAGCGTTGCTCCGAATAGGGTTTACAGGGTCTTGACGTTCCCGTAAGACCGGTGAGCTCTTACCTCGCCTTTCCACCCTTACCGCAAGCGGGCGGCGCAAAAGCGCGCTCTAAGACAAAAGCCAAAGCCGTTTGCGGCGGTATATCTCTGTTGCACTTTCCCTAAGGTCACCCTCGGCGGCCGTTAGCCGCTATTCTGCCCTGTGGGGCTCGGACTTTCCTCGGATATTTCTACCCGCAACCGTCTGACCGACTCTAAAATATTGTATCATAAATCGCTTTCTGTGTCAAAACTATTTTTTCGGAATAAAATATAGTGTTTGGAGGGTGATTTATGAAAAACTATAATTATAAATACTTTTTGGCCGCAAACTCCTGCGAGGGCTTTTGCTCGTTTTTCGATAAAAGCTATCTGCCCGACGGCGAATGGAGGGTATTTATTATAAAGGGAGGTCCCGGTACGGGTAAATCCTCCTTTATGAAATATTTTGCCGCAAAGGCGGCTGATAAGGGTGAAAAAATATTGCTTTGCCCCTGCAGCTCCGATCCAAATTCGCTCGACGCGGTAATTGTGCCCGAAAAGAAGCTTGTAATAATGGACGGCACCGCGCCCCACACGGTGGATCCCGCCTTCCCCGGAGCCTGCGAAAAAATACTTAATTTCGGGGAATTTTGGGACGATTCCGACTTTCTTGCCGACAAAGAAAAAATAATCGAAGTCACGCTTTTAAATAAAGCACTGCATAAAACCGCGTCGCGGTATATGCGGGCGGCGGGAGAGCTTTTAGCCGATAATTACAAAACCGCCCTCGCCTGCACCGACAGGGATAAGGCTCTGCAATTCGCCGCAAGGCTCTGCAAAAAGCTGATACCTGCAAAGCGTGAGGGTGTCGGCAAGGAGTGGGTAAGATTTATCGAGGGAATAACCCCGCTCGGTATAGTCTCCTATTCGGGAACGGTGACCGCCGAGGCGGAAAAAACCGTAATCATAGACGACGAGTACGGAAGCGCGGCAAATATAATAATCGGTTACGTCCGCGAGTACGCCCTTAAAAACGGGTACGAGATAATAACCCTTAAAAACCCGTTCCTGCCCTCGCTTATTACCGACCATATTATAATACCCGAATTAGGTCTTGCCGTCGCCA
>JBJEOE010000012.1:0-79171 GCA_051880555.1 Acutalibacteraceae bacterium | reverse complement strand
CCCTCCGCAGTCTCCAGATGATATTCAAGTATCTCCCCGAGGCATACGACAACGGTCTTAACAACCCTGTTGCCCGAGAGAAGATGGCTAACGCCGCTACTATGGCGGGTATGGCATTCGCTAACGCATTCCTCGGTGTTTGCCACTCTATGGCTCATAAATTGGGCGCTTTCCACCACATTCCGCACGGCGTTGCAAACGCGCTTATGATAGACGAGGTTATCCGCTTCAACTGTGCCGAGGTTCCTACCAAGATGGGTACCTTCTCGCAGTACGATCACCCGCACACTATGGCTCGCTACGCTGAGGTTGCGGATGCGTTAGGCCTTAAGGGCAAGACCGACGAGGAGAAGGTTGAAAGCCTTATCACAGCCATTGACGAGCTTAAGGAGAAGGTCGGAATCAAGAAGACCATCCGCGACTATGTTCCGGACGAGGCAGACTTCTTAGCACGTCTTGACGAGATGACCGAGCAGGCGTTCGACGACCAGTGCACAGGCGCTAACCCGCGTTATCCGCTGATGAGCGAAATCAAGCAGATGTACTTGAACGCTTACTACGGCAAGCACGAAAACGTTTAATAATAAAGCTATCGGGAGGTAAATAAAATGAAACTTGATAAAATTATCGCAGTCAGAACCGGTAAAACAATCTACAAGGACGAGGATCGCGCGGTCAAGGTCTTCGACAGCGACTATTCCAAGGCAGATATTTTGAACGAGGCTCTCAATCAGGCGCGTATCGAGGAAACCGGTCTTAACATTCCTAAGATTTTGGGCGTTAATATGATAGACGGCAAGTGGGCAATCGTCAGCGAGTTCATTAAGGGCAAGACAATGGCTCAGCTTATGGCGGAAAACCCCGATAAGTTCGACGAGTATTTGGAGCAGTTCGTGGATATTCAGATGAGCATTCACGAAATGAAGGCTCCCCTGCTTACAAAGCTTAAGGATAAGATGAACCGCAAGATCAGTCAGGCAGACATTGACGCGACCACCCGCTATGAGCTTCACACCCGCCTTGAGGGTATGCCCAAGCACAACAAGGTTTGCCACGGCGACTTCAACCCCTCCAACATAATCATCACCGAGGACGGAGTTCCCTATATTCTCGACTGGTCTCACGCCACACAGGGCAACGCCTCCGCCGATGTTGCGAGAACCTATCTGCTCTTCTGGCTCGACGGCAATATCGAGGGCGCGAAAAAGTATATGGAGCTTTTCTGCAAGAAGAGCGACACCGCAAAGCAGTATATTGAAAAATGGCTTCCCATCGTTGCCGCTTCCCAGTCGGTTAAGGGCAACGCACAGGAAAGAGAATTCCTGCTTTCCTGGGTTGACGTTGTAGATTACGAATAATAGCTATTTGGGAGGAAAGAAAATGAAAGTTACAGTATGTATAGGCAGCTCCTGCCACCTTAAGGGCTCAAGACAGGTTGTTGAAGAACTCCAGTACCTTATTTCCGAAAATAATTTAAAGGACGAGGTTGAGCTCGGCGGTACTTTCTGCATGGGCAACTGTCAAAAGGGCGTTTGCGTGACCGTTGACGGCGAGCTTTATTCCGTATCCCCCGACACCGCGAAAAGCTTTTTTGAGGAGAACATTCTCGCAAGATTCAAGTAATTAAAACAAACGGCAGTTGCGTTAATGTATATTGCACAAACCGACAGCCCCCAAGCCTTATGGGGGCTGTCGCGGCAAAGCCGTGACCGGGGGATTTGGATTGCAAAAGCTAAAAAAATATCCCTCCACCTCCGTTCGTCGGTCCCCCTCCCGTGAGGCTTGGGAGGCTTTTTGTTCAAAAATCAGCGCGACAGCTATAACTAAAATAACTAAAAAAGGATTGACCGTGTATGGCGGAGTTTTTAAAGCTTAAAAAGTCTAACTGTAAAAACTGTTATAAATGCATACGCCACTGCCCCGTGAAATCAATTAAATTTTCGGGCAATCAGGCGCACATAGTCGGAAACGAATGTATACTATGCGGTCAGTGCTTCGTTGTATGTCCGCAGAACGCAAAGGAAATCGCGGACGAAACCGAGAGAGCAAAGGTGCTTATTAATTCGGGCGCGCCCGTAATAGCAAGCGTTGCCCCCTCCTTTATCGCGAATTACGACGGTGTGGGCTTTGAGGAGCTTAAGTCTGCGCTTAAAAAATTAGGCTTTGCCGACGCCGAGGAAACCGCCGTGGGCGCGACCATTGTAAAGCGCGAGTATGAGAGACTGCTCGAAAACGAGCAGAGGGATATTGTTATTTCCTCCTGCTGTCATTCGGTTAACCTGTTAATTCAAAAATACTATCCCTCCTGTCTGCCCTATTTAGCTGACGTTTTGTCGCCTATGCAGGCGCACTGCAAGGATATTAAGCGCCGCACACCTACGGCTAAGACCGTCTTTATAGGTCCCTGCGTTGCAAAGAAGGACGAGGCAGACTATTACGCGGGAATTACCGACGCGGCGCTTACATTTGAGGAGCTTACCCGCTGGTTTAATGAAGAGGGAATCACCTTAGAGCAAAAGCTTGATAAAAATGACGAAAGCTTAGCCCGCTTTTTCCCGACCACGGGCGGTATTTTGAAGACTATGGAAGCTAACAAGCTTCCTAATTATACCTACCTTGCGATTGACGGGGTGGAGAACTGCAAGGCGGCGCTCCACGATATTGAGGAGGGCAAAATCAGCCACGCCTTTATTGAGATGTCCGCCTGCGCGGGCAGCTGTATCGGCGGCCCTGTAATGGAGAAGTACCACCGTATGCCCGTCAGGGATTATATGGCGGTTGCGAGCTACGCGGGCAAAAAGGACTTCGACGTGGCTCAGCCCGATTTCTCGTCATTACGCAAAAATCTTGAATTTATCGACCGCAAGACGCCTATGCCTGCCGAGTCTGAAATTAAGGACGCGCTTCGCAAAATGGGCAAGCTAAAGCCCGAGGACGAGCTTAACTGCGGCTCCTGCGGATATGATACCTGCCGTGAAAAGGCGATTGCCATTATTCAGGGCAAGGCGGAGGTCTCAATGTGCCTGCCCTTCCTAAAGGAGCGCGCCGAGAACTTCTCCGATAATATTATAAACAACACACCCAACGGAATCGTCGTATTAAACGAGGATTACGAGGTTCAGCAGATAAACAAGTCGGCGCTTAAATTAATGAACATACCCCGCGCCTCCGACGTTATGGGCGAGCCTATTATCCGTATTCTTGACCCCAAGCCCTTTATGGACGTTCAGCGCACAGGCAGGGCGATAAGGGACAGTAAGGTCTACCTTGCGGAGTACGATAGGTATGTCGAACAGACCATTGTTTGGGATAAGGAATACAAGGCGCTTATCTGCATAATGCGCGACGTTTCCGAGGAAGAGGAGCAGAAGCATAAGAAGGAGGATTTAAGCCGCCAGACGGTCGAAACCGCCGACAAGGTTGTCGAAAAGCAGATGCGAATCGTTCAGGAAATCGCCTCCCTTTTGGGCGAGACGGCGGCGGAAACCAAAATCGCCCTTACAAAGCTTAAGGAGTCGATAAGCGATGAATAATCTTTGCGCTGATATAGGCTACCGAAGTGTTTTTCACGAGGGCGAGGAGCTTTGCGGCGACCACGTCGACGTTATCGAGCAGGAGGACGGCTCAACCGTAATCGTGCTGGCGGACGGTTTGGGCAGCGGCGTTAAGGCGAGTATACTTTCGACCCTCACCTCCAAAATAATTTCCACAATGATAGCGGCGGGGCTTAGCCTTACCGACTGCGTTAACACTATAGCCGCAACCCTGCCGGTATGCTCCGAGCGACATGTGGCGTATTCCACCTTTACAATAATGCGGCTTGTCGGCACGGGCGAGGCGGAGCTTATTCAGTACGATAACCCGCTTGTAATAATGCTTCGCGACGGCGAGGAGTACGACTACCCCAAAACCGAGGTAAATATCGAGGGTAAAAAAATCTTTCAGTCGAAGATAAGACTTCGCGAGGACGACGTTTTCGTTATGATGAGCGACGGCTGTCCCCACGCGGGAATCGGCACCGAGTATAACTTTGGCTGGGAGCGTAAGGATATAGTCGAGTTTATGAAAACCTTTTATTCGGTGGGCTATACCGCGAAAACCCTCTCGACCATACTTATTGACGAGTGCAACCGTCTTTACGGCGGCAAGCCCGGTGATGACGCGACCTCCTGCGTTGTAAGAATAAGACGGCGCGAGCCTATGAACCTCTTGTTCGGCCCTCCCTCCAACCGCGACGACTGCGATAAAATGATGTCCCTCTTCTTCTCAAAGGAGGGCAAGCACATTGTCTGCGGCGGTACGACATCTACAATCGCTTCAAAGTATCTGGGCAAGCCGCTAAGGCCAAAGCTTGAATTTATCGACAAGGATATTCCGCCGATAGCCGAGCTTGAGGGGGTCGATTTGGTAACCGAGGGCGTTATCACCGTAAGCCGCGTGCTTGAATACGCTAAGGACTATCTTAACGATAACGAATCCTACTCCCATTGGGGAGTAAAAAGGGACGGTGCGTCTTTAATATGCCGTATGCTTTTCGAGGAAGCGACCGACATTAACTTTTTCGTCGGCAGGGCGGTAAACCCCGCTCACCAAAACCCCGATTTGCCGATAAACTTCAATATTAAAATGCAGCTTGTAACCGAGCTGTCCGACTGCCTTAAAAAGATGGGCAAGCGGATTAAGGTAAGCTATTTTTAGGCTGGCGAGAGTCGAACCCGTTACGGTTTGGGTTTCCGCCTTTTCCCGCCGGCTTTGCACTCATTTTTGAAATACCGTGTATTCCTGCAAATTCGTGACTTCGCAGGACGAAAAAAGGCGGAGACACAAACTCTCCGACCTGCCATTTAGAAGAATTTTGATTCGGGCGAAGTCGAAGAACGCAGTAATACCGGCGTATTGCAAGTGATGAGACAAGTACGAACAAAATTATTCAAATGTCAGGCATGACGGGTTCGACTCTCGTCAGCCTATGGAGGAGGAACAGCTGTGAGAAAATTTGATACTAAGGTTCAGCATTTAAAATATAAGGTGTTGCGCGAGGTTGCCAGAGAGGCTTGGAACGGAACATTAACCCAAAATTTGCTTGATATTCCGAAAACCATTGTCCCCGGCAATGAGCCGACAATGCGCTGCTGCGTTTACAAGGAGCGCGCCATTTTAGGCGAGCGGGTTAAAATCGCTATGGGCGGGGATAAGGAAAACCCCAACGTTATCGAGGTTATCGAGATAGCCTGTGACGAGTGTCCTATGGGCGGCTACGAGGTAACCGAGGCATGCCGCGGCTGTCTTGCACACCGCTGTGAGGACGTATGCCGCAGAGGAGCTATCACCTTTGACAGCCAGCAAAAGGCGCATATTGATAAATCAAAGTGCGTTGAGTGCGGACAGTGCGCCAAGGTCTGCCCCTACAGCGCGATTATGGACTTCAAGCGCCCCTGCGTTAAGTCCTGTAAGGTCGGCGCGATTTCTATGACCGAGACTAAGGCGGCGTGCATCGACAATAATAAGTGCATTTCCTGCGGCGCATGCGTTTACCAGTGCCCTTTCGGCGCGATTACCGATAAATCCTTTATTCTTGACGCTATCGAAATGCTTAAAAATAAGGAAAAGGTTTACGCCGTTATCGCCCCCTCAATTTCCAGCCAGTTCAGATATGCAAAGCTCGGTCAGGTTATCACGGGCATCAAGACGCTCGGCTTCCACTCTGTAGTCGAGGCGGCGCTGGGTGCGGATATGGTTGCCTACGCCGAGTCAGGCGAGCTTGCCGAAAAGGGCTTTTTGACCAGCTCCTGCTGTCCCGCCTTTGTAAGCTATGTTAAGGGTCAGTTCCCCGAGCTTGCGGAAAATATTTCCCACAATCTTTCCCCTGCCGCGACAATCTCCAAATACATAAAGGAGACCGATCCCGACTCCAAAATTGTCTTTATCGGGCCTTGCACCGCAAAGAAGATGGAGTTCCAAAAGCAAGAGGTTCGCCCCTATATCGACTGCGTTATCACTTTCGAGGAATTACAGGCGCTGTTCGACAGCCGCGACCTTGAAATTATGAATATGGAGGAGGGCGTGCTTGACAACGCCTCCTACTACGGCAGAATTTTCGCCCGTTGCGGCGGACTTTCCGATGCGGTTGCCGAGGGTCTTAAGGAGCGCGGCATAACCGACTTTGATTTAAAGGCGGTTTCCTGTGACGGTATCGAGGAATGCCGTATGGCTCTGCTTAAAAAGAGCAAGAACGTGCTTGACGCCAACTTTATCGAGGGTATGGCGTGCGTGGGCGGCTGTATCGGCGGCGCGGGCTGTCTTACCCACGGCGAAAAGAACAAGGCGGAGGTTGACAAGTACGGCAAGGAGGCCTACGAGAAGACCATCACCGACGCTTTAAGCCAGCTGGGAAAAATCGATTAATAATATTTTATGAACGCAAATCGGCGGGGAGATTTTTCTCCCCGCCGATTTGAAGTAGACAGCGCAGTATTCACTTCCGTTTACATTATCAAAAACTTGACATTTTTAAAAGACGTGGTATAATATAAGTGAAATAGGGCAAACCGACAGACGGTTAGCTCCATTATTTTAGTTTATAGAAATAAACCGTTAAGTTTGGACAGCTTGGGCGGTTTATTTCTTTTTTGTTATATTAACAACAAGTGCTATAATTGACACTATAAGAGTGAGCAGTAAATACAACTCGCTATATGTAACCATAAGCACCGCCCCCTTTCAAAGAGAGCGAAAAGTGCCCTCAATAAAAAGAGAGCTAACCGTCCACCGTTTAAGGCTTGCCTTATTCCGTAAGCATTATAACATTACAAGGGGATATTTGCAAGCTTAATTGCAGCTGAATTGCTGTTTAAATTAGATTTTTTGTCCAAAAAGCATTGACAAGCGGGGAAAGGCGTGCTATACTGTTTTAGTATGCGGAATTATGTTTATTTCGCAGCGAATATTATATTGGGAGGTGTAACAGTGCCTACGTTTAACCAGTTGGTTCGCAATGGCCGCGAAACCGTTGAGAAGAAGGCTAAGGCTCCGGCTCTTTTAAAGGGATACAACTCTATGAAGCGCCGCCAGACCGATAACGATTCTCCTCAGAAGCGCGGTGTTTGCACAGCCGTAAAGACTTCCACGCCTAAGAAGCCGAACTCTGCTCTTCGTAAAATCGCGAGAGTACGTCTTTCCAACGGAATCGAGGTTTCAGCCTACATTCCGGGAATCGGACACAATCTCCAGGAGCACAGCGTTGTTCTTATCCGCGGAGGACGTGTTAAGGACCTGCCCGGTGTGCGTTACCACATCGTGCGCGGAACTCTTGACACTCAGGGCGTTGCCAAAAGAATGCAGAGCCGTTCTAAGTACGGTGCAAAGCGTCCTAAAGCAGGTGCGAAGTAATTTTTTTGAAATTTTATCTCTGCTGCATATACAGGCAGCGGCGTTTATATATATGTATAGCGCCTTTGCTTGGTGACACGGGGAAAAAGCTTCGAGTACCTATGATATCATTACTATGAAGGAGGGAAGTAAAGTGCCAAGAAGAGGTTTTGTCGCAAAACGCGACGTACTGCCGGATCCGGTTTACAATTCAAAGAAGGTTACCCGCCTTATCAACAACATTATGCTTGACGGTAAGAAGGGCGTAGCACAGCGAATTGTATATGGTGCTTTCGACATTATCAGTGAAAAGACGGGCAAGGACCCGCTTGAGGTATTTGACCAGGCTATGGAAAATGTTATGCCGCAGCTGGAGGTTAAGGCTGTCCGTAAGGGCGGCGCTACCTATCAGGTACCGTTCGAGGTTCGTCCCGAAAGAAAACAGACCTTAGGTCTCCGCTGGCTTACCACCTACAGCCGCGCACGTTCCGAAAGAACAATGAAGGAGCGTCTCGCAGGCGAGATTTTAGACGCCGTTAACGGAATGGGCGGCGCCGCCAAGAAGCGTGAGGATACTCACAAGATGGCGGAAGCAAACAGAGCGTTTGCTCATTACAGATGGTAGTTTGATTACTGATTTTATTTTTTCCGCTTGAAAGCGAATTGGAGGTTAATATGCCAAGAAAGGTATCTCTTGAAATGACAAGAAATATTGGTATAATGGCACATATTGACGCCGGTAAAACTACCACCACTGAGCGTATCCTTTTCTATACGGGTATCAACCGTAAGATGGGTGAAACTCACGACGGCGCGTCAACTATGGACTGGATGGAGCAGGAGCAGGAAAGAGGTATTACAATTACCTCCGCCGCTACTACCTGCTTCTGGAAGGACCATCGTATCAATATTATCGACACTCCCGGACACGTTGACTTCACCGTTGAGGTTCAGCGTTCACTCCGCGTACTGGACGGCTCTGTTACCGTTCTCTGCGCTAAGGGAGGCGTCGAGCCGCAGTCTGAAACCGTTTGGAGACAGGCTGACGAATACCGCGTACCGAGAATGATTTACATCAACAAGATGGACATTATGGGCGCGGACTTTTACCACGTTCTCGATATGATCAAGGAGCGCTTTAACTGCAACGGCGTCCCGATTCAGCTGCCTATCGGCTCTGAGGACACCTTTAAGGGAATAATCGACCTTGTAAATATGGACGCCGAGATTTATTATGACGATCTCGGTAAGGACGTAAGACACGAGCCTATCCCCGAGGATATGGTAGAGCTTGCCAACAAATATCACACCGAGCTTATCGAGCATGTTGTTGAGCAGGACGAGGAATTGATGGAAAAATACTTCGAGGGCGAGGAGCCGTCTGTTGACCAGATTAAGAAGATTATCCGCAAATCCACAATAGCCAATAATATGGTACCGATTACCTGCGGTACTTCTTACAGAAATAAGGGCGTTCAGCCGCTTCTCGACGCCATCGTCGATTATATGCCGGCTCCGACCGATATTGAGGCTATCAAGGGTGTAAACCCCGATACTGAGGAGGAGGAAGTAAGACATTCCTCCGATACAGAGCCCTTCTCCGCTCTTGCATTTAAGATTGCTACCGACCCGTTCGTCGGTAAAATCTGCTTCTTCCGTGTTTACTCGGGTACCGTTGACGCGGGCGCGGGCGTATACAACTCGGTTAAGCAAAACAAGGAGCGTATGGGACGTATTCTCCAGATGCACGCTAACCACCGTGAGGATATTGAGACCTGCTACGCGGGCGACATTGCCGCCGCTGTCGGTCTTAAGAACACCACCACAGGCGATACCCTCTGCGACGAGAAGCATCCGATTATACTTGAATCCATGAACTTCCCCGAGCCGGTTATCCGCGTTGCTATCGAACCGAAGACCAAGGCAGGTCAGGAGAAGATGGGACTTGCTCTTGCAAAATTAGCAGAGGAGGACCCGACCTTTAAGGCGTACACCGATGAGGAAACAGGTCAGACCATTATCGCCGGAATGGGCGAGCTGCACCTCGAAATAATTGTTGACCGTCTGCTTCGCGAGTTTAAGGTTGAGGCTAACGTCGGCGCTCCGCAGGTTGCTTATAAGGAAAGCATCCGCAAGAAGGTCGACCACGAAACCAAGTACAAGCGTCAGTCGGGCGGTTCGGGTCAGTACGGTCACGTTAAGATTATCGTTGAGCCGAACGAGTCAGGCAAGGGCTACGAGTTTATCAACTCGGTTACCGGCGGTACTATTCCGAAGGAATATATCCCGGCTGTTGATACAGGTATCCGCGGCGCATTACAGGCGGGCGTACTTGCAGGCTACCCGGTAGTTGACGTAAAGGTTACCCTTTACGACGGCTCTTATCACGAGGTTGACTCTTCCGAAATGGCGTTTAAGATTGCCGGTTCTATGGCATTTAAAGAGGCATGCCGCTTAGCGGATCCGGTACTGTTAGAACCCATTATGAAGGTTACCGTTATTGTTCCCGAGGAATATATGGGCGATGTTATCGGAGACCTTAACTCCCGCCGCGGCGAGATTCAGGGCTTTGAGGACAGGTCCGGCGTTAAGCAGATTAACGCAAGAGTACCGTTAGGCGATATGTTCGGTTACGCTACCGACCTGCGCTCTAAAACACAGGGACGCGGTCAGTATGTAATGGAACCCGACGGCTATAAAGAGGTTCCGAAGAGTATTTCTGAGAAAATTATTTCAGCCAGAGCAAAGAAAGACTGATTTTTACTCAAATAATACTTGAAATTTTGATAAAAATTTGTTAAACTAAAGCTACAATGCTTCATTGAAATTTAAGGAGGAAAAATACAATGGCAAAGGCAAAATTTGAACGCACTAAGCCCCATGTAAACATTGGTACCATTGGTCACGTTGACCACGGTAAAACAACCTTAACCGCAGCTATCACTAAGTACCTTTCTTTAAAGGGTCAGGCTCAGTTTGAGGACTACGCAAACATCGATAAGGCTCCCGAGGAGAGAGAGCGCGGAATTACAATTAATACCGCTCACGTTGAGTATGAGACCGATACACGTCACTATGCTCACGTTGACTGCCCCGGACACGCCGACTATGTTAAGAACATGATCACCGGTGCTGCTCAGATGGACGGCGCTATACTCGTTATCGCTGCTACCGACGGCCCGATGGCTCAGACCAAGGAGCACCTTCTCCTTGCCCGTCAGGTTGGCGTTCCGTACATTGTTGTATTCATGAACAAGTGCGACCAGGTTGACGACGAAGAGCTCTTAGAGCTTGTTGAAATGGAAATCCGTGAGACTCTTGACAAGTACGAGTTCCCCGGCGACGACACCCCGATCATCAAGGGCTCTGCTCTTGTTGCTCTTGAGTGCACTTCCACCGATCCTAACGCTCCCGAGTATGCTCCTATTAAAGAGCTTATGGACGCTGTTGACAGCTATATCCCGACTCCGGACCGCAAGTCTGACCTCCCGTTCCTTATGCCGATCGAGGACGTTATGACCATTTCGGGACGTGGTACCGTTGTTACAGGCCGTGTTGAGCGTGGACAGCTTAACGCAGGCGACGAGGTTGAGATCATCGGTCTCACCGAGGAGCGCAAGAAGACCGTTGTTACTTCTATGGAAATGTTCCGCAAGACCCTCGACTTCTGCGAGGCGGGCGATAACGTAGGTGCTCTTCTCCGCGGCATAGGCCGTGACGAGGTTGAGCGCGGTCAGGTTCTCTGCAAACCCGGCTCTATTCATCCCCACACCAAGTTCCACGGTCAGGTTTACGTCCTCAATAAGGAAGAGGGCGGCCGTCACACTCCGTTCTTCAACAACTACCGTCCTCAGTTCTACTTCAGAACTACCGACGTTACCGGCGTTATCACTCTTCCGGAGGGCACCGAGATGTGCATGCCCGGCGATAACGTAGAGATGGACGTTGAGCTTATCACTCCTATCGCTATTGAAGAGGGACTCCGTTTCGCTATCCGTGAAGGCGGACGTACCGTTGGTTCAGGCGTTGTTACAAAGGTTAACGAATAATATTTGTTAATTAAACACCAAAAAGCCGATCGTTTAACGGTCGGCTTTTCTGCATAAGGAGGATTATTAATGGAGCTTAAAGGCACGAAAATCAACTTTTTGGGAGACAGTATTACCGAGGGTCACGGAACATCCGCGCCCGAAAACACCTTTTGTATGCTGATTGAGCGGGAGTACGAGGCGATTTGCCAGAATTACGGTATAGGCGGCACCCGCATAGCAAGGCAGAAAACCCCTTCAATTGATCAAAAGCACGATAAGGATTTTTGCTCAAGAGTAGCAGAGCTGGACGCGGACGCAGATATTGTCGTGGTTTTCGGCGGAACAAACGATTTCGGACACGGCGACGCGCCGCTCGGTACTATGAGCGACCGCACGCCCGACACCTTTTACGGGGCTTTGCATACCCTTTATACCAAGCTTTTGGAGAAATTTCCCGAAAGCCCGATTGTTGTCATAACCCCTTTGCACCGACTTAATGAGGACAATCCGCGCGGAGACGGCAACAAACCGCAGGAGGTAGGCGTATTAAAGACCTATGTTGAAATTATCCGCGAGGTTGCGGAGTACTACTCATTGCCGATCCTTGACCTGTATAAGGAAAGCGGTTTACAGCCCAAGGTTCCCGTTATACAGGAAAAATACGTCCCCGACGGCCTTCACCCCAACGACGCGGGACATATAATTTTAGCGAAAAAAATCTCAAAATTTTTAGAAGCTCTTTAAAGATAGCACGGCGGTCGCCGTGCTTTTCAATTTTACAAATTAACGCTTTAAGTTTTCAGCAAGGGAAATGAGATTCTCTAACTGCTCATTGTTAAGACCCTTTACGACTTTTGACAGTTCTCTTTCTTTAGACGGATTTTTGGATTGCGTATCAAAAAATTCAGCTGGGGAGATGTCTAAATATTCGCATATATAGAAAAACACTGTCATTGACGGATAATTAACGCCGTTTTCAATATTATTAATATAACTCGGACTTTGCCCTATTAAGAGGCTCATATCACGCGCGGAAACATCTTTGTTAATTCTAAGCTCAGAAAGACGTCTGCTGAAAGCGTCCTGTTCCATTTTTCACCGTACTTATTACTTATAATTGTAATTTATTACATACACAAATATAAATAGTACAATTATTAAAAGATGTTGATACATTTTATGTTGGTAATTACGGAATTTTTGATTCATAGTTAGAAAAAATTAAAAACACTAAAAAACGAATATCCGCAAATTAGGCATACAATTTTTCTTTCTTATATGCCTTAACAACTAAATCAAGTGAACTATTTTGAAGAGCAGGTGTCGCTCATAGGGCAAGTCGAACAACCGCAACCGCAGGAAGACTTGCCCTTTCTCTTCTTCCGTATCATATTGATGATAATTGCCGCAACGACTGCTAACAGAATCGCACAAATTATGATCGTTGCCATATTTTCTAAAATCCAAGTAAGCATTTAAAACCTCCTGACATACTTTTTCCTTATTTTGTAGTTTTAACGGTGCCGGTAAGCTTGGCAGCGGATTTATACGGTCTTAAAATCATATAAACCATAATAGCTAAAATCGCAATTGCAAAAATTAATCCAACAATATTTAGATTTCCCGAAAACGCTGAACCGAACTGATAAATCATAAGCGATACAACATATGCGAACGCACACTGATAACCGATGGCAAACCAAGTCCATTTTGCATTGTTCATTTCACGCTTGATTGCACCGATTGCGGCAAAGCAGGGGGCGCAAAGCAGATTAAAAACAAGGAATGAATATCCCGAGATCCCTGTAAATGCTCTTGCGAGCATCTGCCAAACGGTCATATCGCCGCCGCCATAGATGATACCCATTGTACCAACAATGTTCTCTTTTGCAACAAGCCCTGTAATAGAAGCCACCGCTGCTTGCCAGTTGCCCCAACCGAGAGGTGTAAAAATCCAAGCAATTGCTCCTCCGATTTTTGCAAGAATCGACATACTCAGCTCGTCCTCTGTGAGCATACGGAAACCGTCATCAGTAAAGCCGAAGTAAGTTGCGAACCAAACAAATATTGTTGAAAGAAGAATTATGGTTCCCGCTTTTTTGATGAAAGACCAGCCGCGCTCCCACGTTGAACGGAGAAGGTTAGCGACTGTAGGCAGGTGATATGCCGGAAGCTCCATAACAAATGGAGCCGGTTCTCCCGAAAACATTTTCGTCTTTTTCAAAATAACACCCGAAATAATGATTGCCGCCATACCAATGAAGTATGCACTTGTTGCAACCCAAGCTGAGCCGCCAAAAATAGCACCGGCAATCATAGAAATGAACGGAACCTTTGCGCCGCATGGAATAAAGGTAGTTGTCATAATTGTCATACGTCGGTCACGCTCGTTTTCAATTGTTCTTGATGCCATAATGCCGGGAACACCGCAGCCGACGCCAACCAACATGGGGATAAAAGATTTACCTGAAAGACCGAACTTACGGAATACTCGGTCGAGAACGAAAGCAATGCGAGACATATAGCCACAGGCTTCCAAAAAAGCAAGCATTAAGAACAACACGAGCATCTGCGGTACAAAGCCCAGTACTGCACCTACACCTGCAACAATGCCGTCAAGAATAAGTCCGCTGAGCCACTCTGCCGTATTTACAGCATCAAGCCCCTTTTCAACAAGCGCAGGTATTCCCGGTATCCAAATGCCGTATTCGGTCGGGTCAGGTTCATCGCCGATTTCTTCAATGGTTTTCTTTGCTTCTTCATAATCTTCAATTGTGGCAGTTTCTTCGGTTACTTCAAGTGTTTCTTCGTCTGCTACTGTGTAAATAAACACATCTGAAGGAGCTGAACCGTTCTGCTCCAAATAAGTCTCATAACCGTCGACAACGGCTGACGCAGAGGAGTAGCTTTCGGATATTTCGGCATATCCGTCATCCTTGAGCAAATGAAATCCCTCACCGAAAATATTATCATTTATGAAATCGGTAGCCGGCGCTCCGACGCCTACCATAGCTACCCAATAGACAAAAAACATAATCAGAGCAAAAATCGGAAGTCCAAGCCAACGGTTGGTAATCACCTTATCTATTTTATCCGATGTTGATAGTTTGCCGGCGGACTTTTTCTTGTAACAGCCCTTGATAATGCTTCCTATGTAAATATAACGCTCGTTTGTTATGATGGATTCGGCGTCATCGTCCATTTCATCTTCGATGGATTTGATGTCGGTTTCAATATGGGAAAGCACTTGTTTATCCAGATTGAGTTTTTCCAAAACCTTCTCGTCGCGTTCTAAAATCTTAATCGCGTACCATCTCTGCTGTTCCTCAGGCAGATTATGTACTGCGGCTTCCTCAATATGAGCGATAGCGTGTTCAACAGAACCTGAGAACGTGTGAATCGGAACGGTCTTGCGGTTTTGTGCAGCGTAAATTGCTGCTTTGGCCGCTTCGTCTATACCCGTACCCTTCAAAGCGGAAATTTCGACAACCTTACAATTAAGTTCGCGGGAGAGCTCGGCTATGTTGATTTTGTCACCGTTTTTCTTTACAATATCCATCATATTAACGGCGACAACTACCGGTATGCCAAGTTCAATAAGCTGCGTGGTAAGATATAGGTTTCTTTCAATGTTTGTTCCGTCGATTATATTGAGAATCGCATCGGGGCGTTCTGAAATTAAATAGTTTCTTGCTACAATCTCCTCCGGAGTATATGGTGACAAAGAATAAATACCCGGCAGGTCGGTGATGATAATATCGTTGTGCTTTTTTAATTTACCTTCTTTCTTTTCGACTGTAACGCCCGGCCAGTTACCTACAAATTGGTTTGAGCCGGTTAACGCATTAAACAAAGTGGTTTTACCACTGTTTGGATTACCCGCAAGGGCTATTCGAATATTCATATGTCATTTCCTTTCTTAGTTAACTATGGTTAACTTAAATCCATAAAAAAAACAGGGTTCAACCCTTAAATTTTTGATTTATTCAACCTCAATCATTTCTGCGTCTGCTTTACGAATGGATAATTCATATCCTCGCACGGTTATTTCAAGCGGGTCCCCCAAAGGCGCTGCTTTACGGATAATTACCTCTACACCTTTTGTCATTCCCATATCCATAATACGTCGCTTAACTGCACCCTCCCCGTGAAGCTTAACGATTTTAACCGAATCTCCGACCTTTGCCTGTCTTAATGTTTTCATATCAGTTGTCCTCCTTGAATTATTAAATCAGTATTTTCTGAGACATTTCTCTGCTTACTGCTATACGGGATTCTTTAACATTCACAATCACATTTCCGCCGAATGTTGCGACAACCTTTAAAGTTCCGCCAATAACAAAACCGAGATTTTCAAGATGCGTCTTGACCTCCTGTTTCCCACCGATTTTTTTTATAATATATTCCTCTCCGACCTCTGCTAATGTAAGCGGCATCACTATATCGCCCTCCTTTCAGTTAACCTGCGCTAACTGTATACATTATAGTTAACCTTAGTTAACTTGTCAAGAGAATATTTAAAAAAATTTTGTGAATTTAAAAATGTTATTAGTTGTTAACAATAATTAACTTGTATTTGCTGTTCGGATGTGATATTATTATTTAAAAAGGGGGTATTTATAGATGGAACTCAGGGAATCGGGTGAAATGTACCTTGAAACAATACTAATTCTGTCAAAAGCAAACAATATTGTTCGCTCAATCGACATTGTCGATTATATGAAGCTCTCCAAGCCTGCCGTCAGCCGTGCAATGGCAAAACTGAAAGCCGAAAAATACATTTTGATTGATACCGACGGTTATATTGCTCTTACCGAATCAGGCAGACAAATTGCAGAAAGAATATACGAACGTCATACTTTATTGACTCGCTATTTAATGAAATTAGGTGTAGATGAAAAAATCGCCGCAAAAGACGCTTGCAAAATGGAACACGATATAAGTGATGAAACCTTTGAAGCGTTAAAGCAACACGCACAAAAGAACGATAATACAATCTGATTTTTACTAAAAAGTGCGAAACAGCAGCAAAGCTGCCCTCTTGTCTCTCGCTTACAAAATAATATACGGCAAAGAAATATAGAAGCTTGAAGGTTTTTTGTTTTCGGGTTATGGTATATACAGAAAAAAAGGACGTTTATTATACCCTTATCAATGACGAAATCACCGCCGAAAAAATATTTGCCGAGTTCGGCGTTAAGGGGGAAAACCGACACATAATAAACGGTCATGTTCCGATACATCACATTGAGGGCGAAACCCCCGTAAAATGCGGCGGAGAGGTCATAATTATAGACGGCGGCTTTGCACGCCCCTATCACAAGGTCACAGGGTTGCTTCTGAAATGTGTAAAAAAAGAATTCTTGTCGGCGACGCCGATAACGGCGCTAAAATAAAGGAGACGATCAGTGACCTCAAAGAGCTGATAAGCGCCTACCGCTCGGGAGAGGTACGTCAGGATAAGCATAAAATATAGTTAATTTCAATACACCGAGCGGATGTTAACATCAGATCCATATTTTTGAAAGAAAGCGCCGGTTCGATTTCTGTCAGTTGCACCGGTCGAGAGCCTCGACGCAGAGGTCGGCGCAACGCAAAATAACCCCGTCCCCAGGGATTTTTACTCCCTCGCAAATGAGCATCAGGTCGCCGGGAACAAGCTCCGTACCGGCGATTGTCTCTTCTTTTCCGTCCCTGATTACCGCAATTTTCGGGGCGGATAGGTCTTTGAGCGCATTAAGCGTCTTGTCGGTTTTCCATTCCTGAATCACGTCAATGCTGATGATGCCGACGACAAAAAACAGCATAATGGCGCCGTCTCTCGGCTCCCCGAGAATAAAATAAATGACAGCGGCAATAATCAGCAAAAGGAACATCGGCTCACAGAGGGTATGAAGAACGGTTTTGAGGAAACTGTCCTTCTTCTGCGGCGTAAGTTCATTCTTGCCGTACTGCTGCTGTCGCTTGGCTACCTCGTCACGGGTAAGCCCTGTCAGGGTTTTCTTGGCGTTTGTCATAAAAGAATTCTCCGTTTACCGCGGCTATATAAGTATTACGGTGACTTGATTTCTCCTATGGCACCTCATTTAGAGGTCGTATACGTTCACAAATTGGGCTATTCCCGAAAATTGGTATAAAAATAGCACACCTGTGAAACATACGCACTGTCCCACAGATATGCTCAAAAAAACACATTCTGTTGCCGCTTGCAATGCGGCGCGGTCCCACGCCCTTACGGGCATCGCCTGCTCAGTTTGTACTGTTGATCTCGCATTCCATTCGGAATGTAATGCAGTGCAAAGAGATATTAATACTATACCATATGTATATGCAAAGGTCAACGAATTTGTGACGATTGTTTAATTCGTCTGCCCTGTTACTCTTGGAAATATTGCCCGCACGAATTCAGATGTAGGATATTTGACGGTCGGGAATGCCTATATATTAAAAGGCGTAGCGGATAATTTGCGTAGGGTCTCCTTAATAATAACAAGCGCGTCCTCGGGCGTATCGGCGGCGCTTACCGCCTTTTCTATCGGGCAAACGTCGTCCCCCGCGCGGTTAATAATCTGCGGTACAAGCCTTTCGCAGTAGGTTTTGATTCCGTTATCGTCAAGCACCTTCTTCGCGCTCTCGCTTAAAACCCCCGTCCAAACCTCGGTCACGCCGAGCAGGACATAAAGGTACGCCGCCCCCGCCCCGACAGTTTTATCCGCCGCGGAAAAGCCGGAAAAATTGCCGCCCGATTCAAGAAAGGAAATAAGGGGCTTAACTCCCCTTTCGCGGGAGGTATAGCAGCGTTCACCCTGTAAAAGTACACAGGTGTAGCCGCCGTCCTTTAGGATTTTTTCGGCGCGGAAAATATCGCTTAACACAGCCCCGACTTCTCCAAACTTTTAACGATAAGCGGCACAAGCAAAAGCTGGAGTATTATTCCGGGGATTCCCAAGGCAAGGGCGCTTAGGGTCGCGTTAAGCGCCGCAGGCCTTATAATCCACACGGCGGCGAGCCGCACAAGTCTTGCCGCAAGCTGAACGGCAAGCACCTTAATCGCAAAATTAATTTTCGCTTTTTTAATAAGTCCCGCAAAGAGTCCGAAGCAGAAAAGCTCGGCGGTCATAAAGGGGAGCAGAGCCACAGCGGGCATTCCGCTTACCGCGAAGCTTAAAATCGGCGATATTATACCCGCCGCCGCGCCGTAGGCGGGACCCGCGCAAAAGCCCAGCAAAATAACGGGGAAATACATAGGCAAAAGAGCCTGACCTAAAGCCGCGCCCGTACCCGTAAGTACGCCCGCCGCGTGAAAGATTTGCGGTAGCACCACCGCCGCCGCAACCGATAAAAGAAGGTACAACGCCCTTTGTTTTGAAGATAATTTTGAATTATTTAATACTTTTTCCATAACAAATTCCACCCTTTGCGGATTATTTCATATTGCCCGATATGCGTTTGAGCTGTTCCCTTACCTTAATACCCTGCGGGCAGATTTTTTCACAGCCGCCGCAGTTAACACATTCGTCCGCCTTTTCGATAACACCGCTAAGGCTTGCTTTTGCGGTTTCGCGGTCGCACTTTGCAGTTAGGTACTCGTTGTATTCTGCGAATATTTTAGAAATCGGAATTTTTTTAGGGCATTGTCCCGCGCAGTAATCACAGCCCGTACAGGGTATGCGGTTGTACTCCCTTATAATCTCGCGCACCCTGTCGGTGGCTTTAAGTTCATTGTCGTTAAGCGGAACAAAATCCCCCATTGTGGCGATATTGTCCCTCATCATATCCATATTTCCCATACCCGAAAGCACCATAAAGACTTCGGGATAGCTTGCGGCATAGCGTAGGGCGACAGAGGCGTGACTGCCGCAATCAAGCCCGTCAAGCACCTCGGCGGCCTTTTCGGGCAGATTGACAAGTGTGCCGCCCTTTACAGGCTCCATAACGATAACCTTTTTGCCGTGCTTTACCGCAACGTCATAGCACGCCTTGCTCTGCACAGCGGGGTCATCATAATCGAGGTAGTTTATCTGAAGCTGAACCGCCTCGATAAAGGGCTGTTCGGTAAGAATCATATCAAGAATATCGGCGGTATCGTGGAAGGACATTGCGATATGCTTAACCCTGCCCTCCTCCTTAAGCCGCCTTACGATTTCAAAGGCGTTACACCGCTTGTGCTTTTTGTAAAGCTCGCGGTTAAGGCAATGGAAAAGGTAAAAATCGAAATAATCCACGCCGCACAGCTTAAGCTGGCCTTCAAAAAGGGGCAGAATGTCCTCCTCCTTTTCAAAATAGGGGTCGGAAAGCTTGTTTGCAAGCACAAACTCCTCCCTTTTGTGCCTTGCGGCAAGGCAGTCTCTGACCGCGGTTTCGCTTTTGCCGTCTATGTAGCCGTGGGCGGTGTCAAAATAATTAAAGCCCGCGTCTAAAAAGGCGTCTATCATTCGGTTAAACTCGTCGTAATCCACCTCGCCGTCCTTCATTGGCAGGCGCATACAGCCGAAGCCGAAATTTTTCTTGATTTCATTAAAGCTCATAGCTTTTCCTCCCTTTTAAAAGCTTAGGCCGGCGGTGACCCAAACCGTAACGGGTTCGACTCTCGCCAGCCTAATTATTTTTTACAATTATTCCTCGTCCTCGGGCATATCCCAGTTGTGCCATACCGCCTGAACGTCGTCGTTTTCTTCAAGCATATCGATAAGCTTTTCCATCTTTGCCGCCGCTTCCTCGTCGTCAATCGCGGTCATTGTTTGAGGTATGTACTCAACCTCGGCGGAAATAAAGCTGTAGCCCTTAGCTTCAAGCGCGTCGCGCACCGCTCCCAAGCCGTTCGGGTCGGTAGTAATCTCGAAAACGTCGCCATCAAAGTTGAAATCGTCCGCGCCCGCGTCAAGCGCCGCCTCCATAACCGAATCCTCGTCAAGCCCCTCCGCCTCGATACGGATAAGCCCCTTGCGGTCAAACATAAAGGTAACCGAGCCGCTTTGACCCAGATTGCCGCCGCACTTATCGAAATAATGGCGCATCTCGCCCGCGGTGCGGTTGCGGTTATCGGTAAGGGTCTCAACAACTACCGCCACGCCCGAGGGACCGTAGCCCTCGTAAACAAGCTCCTCGTAGTTGTTTGCCTCGCCGTCGCCCGCCGCCTTTTTAATGATTCTTTCAATATTTTCGTTAGGCACGTTAGCCGCCTTTGCCTTGGCGATAGCGTCCTTTAGCTTGCTGTTTTCATTAGGGTTCGCTCCCCCCGTTTTAACGATAACCGAGATTTCTCTGCCGATTTTGGTAAAGATTTTCGCCTTTGCCGCGTCGGTCTTCTCCTTCTTGCGCTTAATATTGTTCCATTTAGAATGTCCTGACATAAACTCACCGTAACCTTTCAATTTACATTATATAATATCATAAATTCGGGTTCTGTTCAAGTGCTTTTTGGCAAATCGCCTCAATATCCGAAAAACGGCTTATTTCGCCGCACATACGCCTTAAAGCCGCCGCCCCCTCAAGCCCGTGCATATACCACGCGGTATGCTTTCGCGCCTCAAGAAAAGCAATATGCGGGTCCTTGTATTCGCTCATCAGCTTAATTTGTTTCATAAGCACGGAAAACCTCGCTTCAAGCGTAGGCGGAGTATAGCTTTCGCCCCGTAAATACGCGTTTATTTCCTCGAAAATAAAGGGGTTGCCCTGCGCCCCGCGACCGACAAAAACAAAATCGCACCCCGTACTTTCATACATATACTTAGCACTCTTACCGTCGGTCACGTCGCCGTTGCCGATAACGGGGATTTTAACCGCCCTTTTGACCTCGGATATCGTATCGTAATCAACGGGCGGCGAGTACATCTGCGCCCTTGTTCTGCCGTGCACCGTAACAGCCGCCGCGCCCGCCTCCTCGCACCGTTTTGCGACCTCGGGGGCGGTTATACCGTCCTTATCAAAGCCCGTCCGCATTTTCACCGTAACGGGAACATTCACCGCCTTTACCACGGCTAGGACTATTTGCTCCGCAAGCTCAGGGTCCTTTAAAAGCGCGCTCCCACCGCCGTTACCCGCCACCTTGGGAGCGGGACAGCCCATATTAATGTCGATAAAGTCGGGATTGAATTTAAGCGCTCTTTTAGCCGCCTGTGCCATAATTTCAGGATCATTGCCGAAAAGCTGGGAGCCGAAGGGTCTTTCCCTGTCCGAACAGCTGAGCAGGGAATCAGATTTTTTGTCGTTAAGGGTTACGCCCCGCGCGCTTGTAAGTTCGCCTACGGTAAACGCCGCGCCGTGCTCGCGGCAAATTTCCCGCATAGCGCGGTCGGCAACCCCCGCCATAGGCGCTAAAGCCGCAAACCCTTTTATTTCAATATTTCCTATTCTCATAGCTTAAATTATATACCAAAAGGAGAAAATAGTCAATTTTAAAAAAATGCTTGACATAATTAATTTGCGGTTGTATCATAATAATGTTGATATGTTTTAAAGCGATGAAAAGGACAGTAGCTTTTTTAAACCCCCTTTTAAAGAGAGCGCGCGCCGTCGGCTGAAAGCCGCGCAAAGGGAAAAAGAGTGAACACCGCCTTTGAGCGCCGTGGGTAGCAACACGGACGTTTTGTCTGCGTTAAGGACATTAAAGCGCCGTTTTTTTAACGGAACACGGGTGGAACCGCGGAGTATTTTGTTTTATTGCTTCGTCCCTTTTTTAGGGACGGAGCTTATTTTTTTTATCGGAGGTATCATTATGATTAAGGTAACATTAAAGGATAACACGGTTAAGGAATTTCCGAAGGGCATTACCGCTTTTGAAGCGGCAAAGGAAATTAGTCCGGGGCTTGCAAGAAACGCCTGCGCCGCGGTTATAAACGGCAAAAACGCCGATTTGCGCGATACGCTGGACGGCGACTGCACCCTCGAAATTTTAACCTTTGAGGACGATTACGGCAGGCGCACCTTCCGCCACACCGCCTCCCACATTATGGCGCAGGCGATAAAAAGGCTCTATCCTGCTGCCAAGCTTGCGATAGGCCCCGCCGTGGAGGACGGTTTTTATTACGACTTTGATATTGACGAAAAATTCACCCCCGACGACCTTTCAAAAATCGAGGCGGAGATGAAAAAAATCGTCAAGGAGGACATCAAAATTGAGCGCTCTCTTATGACAAGAGACGAGGCGGTTAAGTATTTTGAGGAAAAGGGCGAGCCCTACAAGGTAGAGCTTGTAGGCGATATTCCCGAGGGGGATAATATAAGCTTTTACACTCAGGGCGACTTCACCGACCTCTGCGCGGGGGCGCACCTTAGGAGTACGGGCGCGGTAAAGGCGTTCAAGCTCACCTCCGCCACGGGCGCATACTGGCGCGGGGATTCGGATAAAAAAATGCTCTGCCGCGTTTACGGCACGGCGTTCCCGAAAGCAAGCGCCCTTGAAGAGCACCTTAATATGCTCGAAGAGGCGAAAAAGCGCGACCACAACAAGTTAGGCAGAGAATTAGAGCTTTTCACCACGGTTGACGTTATCGGTCAGGGTTTGCCTATACTCCTGCCCAAGGGCGCTAAAATGATTCAGATTTTACAGCGCTTTGTGGAGGACGAGGAGGCGCGCCGCGGCTGGCAGTTAACCAAAACCCCCTATATGGCAAAGCGGGAGCTTTACAAGCTTTCGGGACACTGGGATCACTACCTTGACGGAATGTTTGTATTAGGCGACCCCCACGACGAGACAAAGGACTGCTTTGCTTTACGTCCTATGACCTGCCCGTTCCAGTATCAGGCGTATTTAAACCGCGCCCGTTCCTACCGCGACCTGCCGCTTAGGTATAACGAGACCTCTACCCTCTTCCGCAACGAGGACAGCGGCGAGATGCACGGGCTAATAAGACTTCGCCAGTTCACGATTTCCGAGGGTCATTTAATGTGTACCCCCGAGCAGTTAGAGCAGGAGTTTAAGGGTTCTCTGGAGCTTGCTATTTATATGCTCAAAACTCTGGGTCTTTACGAGGACGTTTCCTACCGCTTCTCTAAGTGGGATCCGAATAACCGCGAAAAGTATATCGGCACTGCGGAGCAATGGGACGAGGCGCAGGGAATTATGGCAAAAATCCTCGACCACCTCGAAATCCCCTACAAAATCGGCATAGGTGAGGCGGCGTTCTACGGACCTAAGCTTGACATTCAGATAAAGAACGTCTACGGCAAGGAGGACACCCTGATTACCATTCAGATTGACCAGCTCCTCGCCGAAAAGTTCGGTATGGAATACGTTGACCGCGACGGTCAGAAGAAGAACCCCTACATTATTCACCGTACCTCTATCGGCTGTTATGAAAGAACCCTTGCTCTGCTTATCGAGAAGTACGCGGGTGCATTCCCGCTGTGGCTGGCTCCCGTTCAGATTAAGATGCTCCCGATTGCCGACCGTCACCTTGATTACGCTTATGAGGTCAAAAAGCTCCTTGAGGAGCAGGGACTTCGCGTTGAGGTTGACGACCGCAATGAGAAAATCGGATACAAGATCCGCGAGGCGAGACTCGGTAAGGTTCCGTATATGCTCGTTATCGGTGATAATGAGGTTGAAAACCGTACCCTCTCTGTAAGAGAGCGGGGCGAAAACGGCGACCTTGGCGCTATGAGCGTGGAGGAATTTATCGCCCGCGCGGTAGACGAGGACAGGAATAAAGTAAGGAAATAATTTTTAAACAAAGCGCCCCCTTTTCAGCTTAAGGCCGAAAAGGGGGCGGTTCTAATTTAGACGTTAGATATTAGATTGCGGAAGGCATAAATGCCTTCCCTACATTATCCAACAAAATTTACTACCCGCAGAATTTTGTCGATATGCGCTTACAGCAGTCGTCGGGGGAGTAGTCCCACTCCTTAAGCGCGTCTCCCGTATAGAAATACTTGATTTCGGGGGAGTAGGTCGCGTTAAAGCTGTCGATAATAATAAGCTTTATCTTCATTTTCTCGCGTATTATGCTCTTTATATAAACGCTCGCCTTTTGACCTATAATAACGTCCTGTCTCGGCTCGGCAAGCCCTGCAAGATTAGGGGTAAGCTCAACAAAAACGCCGTAATCCTCTATACTCCTTACAACCCCCGTCACGGTCTGCCCCGCCGAGAAAAGGGAGGCGTTTTCCTCCCAGGTGCCCAAAAGCTCCTTGTGGGACAGGGTGATTTTGCCGTCCTCGGCTATGCTTTTAATAATAACCCTTATGCTGTCACCCACCGAAAAGCGGTCGGAGGGGTGGGAAATGCGGGAAACCGATATGGCGTCAATAGGCAAGAGGGCGATATTGCCGCAACCTATATCGCAAAACGCGCCGAAGGACTCAAGGTGGGTCACCTTAGCGTCTATTATATCACCGATTTTGCGGTCGGTCATTAAATAATTTTTGCAAAGCTCCTGCGCCTTTTTGCGGGAGAGCAGGGCGTACAGCTTGCCGTCCTCATCTGTCTTAAGGGCGGTTATAACAAAGCATACGGGCTTGCCGACGCGGGAAATAAGCGCAATATCGCGGGTAGAGCCGTCCGAAATGCCGATAGCCCCCTCCTCGCGGGGAATTACTCCCTTAACGCACCCGAGGTTGACTATAAGATTATGCGCCGCGTCGCACATTATCACTACTGCCTCCAGCACCGTCTGCTTTGCCTGCGCCTCGGCAAGCATAGTAGGGGTAAATACTTTTCCTCTTTCCGTTATACTGCCTAAACAACCCTCCGGATAAAAACCGTTCATTATTTTTGTCACCTTTCTTTTTATACATTCGGCATTGCCGTTATACAGAATTATATTCCCTTAAAGGCGCAAAAATGAGAGAATTATGTCCCCAAATAAAAAAAATAAGGCGTTTTTTTAGCGCGCCTTACTTTTTCGTCAATATTCGATTTATTTCGCCTTTGTTTCGCAGTATAAACAGCGGTAAACCCTGCGCTGTCTGTCGGTAAGCTTAAAAATCTGCGGCAGCTCCTGCTCGGTGGCGGAGATACAGCGCGGATTCTTGCAGGTAAGCACATTTGTAAGCCTTTCGGGCAGTCCTATGGTCTTTTTCTCGGCGGTTTTGCCGTCCTTGATAATATTAACCGTAACGTCGGGGTCGACAAAGCCCAAAATATCGGTGTCAACATCAAAGTCGGAGTCGATTTTAATAATATCCTTTTTGCCCATTTTACGGCTTGCGACATTTTTAATAAGCGCGACCGAGCAATCAAGGCTGTCAAGCCCTAAAAGCTTGTAAATCTCCATTCCTTTGCCGGCGGTTATGTGGTCTATAACAATTCCGTTTTTTATTGAATCAATATTCATTACTCTATCTCCAAAAGCATTAAAATTAACGCCATTCGCATATATTTTCCGTACAGCACCTGCTTAAAGTAGCAGGCTCTGGGGTCGCTGTCCACCGCAACGCTTATTTCATTTACTCTGGGCAGCGGGTGAAGAATTTTTAAGCCCTCGCCCGCGTTTTTAAGCTTTTCGGGGGTTAAAACGTAGGTGTCCTTAAGCCTTAAATAGTCCTCCTCGTTGAAAAAACGCTCCCTTTGGACGCGGGTCATATAAAGAATGTCAAGGTCCTTAAGGGAATTTTCAAGGCTGTCGGTCTCGGAATAGGGTATACCCTTATCGTCAAGACCGTCCTTTACATAGCCCGGTAATTTAAGCTCGTTAGGAGAAATAAGAACAAATTTAACACCTGTATATCGGGAAAGCGCGGCTATTAGCGAATGAACCGTTCTGCCAAATTTAAGGTCGCCGCAAAGCCCCACGGTCAGATTTTCAAATCCGCCCTTTTCTCGGTAGATTGTAAGGAGATCCGCAAGGGTTTGGGTGGGGTGGTTGTGTCCCCCGTCACCCGCGTTTATAACGGGGACGTCGGCGTTCATAGCGGCAACAAGGGGCGCGCCCTCCTTTGGGTGGCGCATAGCAATAATATCTGCATAACAGCTAACGGTTTTTGCGGTATCGGCAACGCTTTCACCCTTTGCGGCAGAGGAGCTTTGGGATTCGCTGAAGCCCAAAACATTTCCGCCCAATTCGTACATTGCCGCCTCAAAGCTAAGGCGGGTTCTGGTGGAGGGCTCAAAGAACAGGGTCGCAAGCTTTTTGCCGCGGCATTTTTCGCTGTATTTTTGAGGGTTTTCTATAATATCGTTAGCCGTCTTAATAAGGCGGTCAAGCTCTTCTACCGACAGCTCGGATATATCAATTAAGCTTCGCATAGTCTTATTCCTTTGCACCGTTGATTTCAAGATACTTCTTTATGCGGTCGACATTCTCGCGGTTTTTCTCGTCCTCCTCTAAGTACTCGATAATGTCGTAAACGTCCACCACCGAATAGACAGGGAAGCCGAACTCCTCGCCGACCTCCGCCATTGCGGATTTTTCCGTCTGACCCTTTTCCTTGCGGTCAACCATAACAAAGGTTGCGGCAACCTTAGTACCTTTAAGGGAGGAAAGAATCGACATACTCTCTCTTATAGCCGTACCCGCCGTGATAACGTCCTCGACGATTACGATTTCCTCGCCGTCTTGCGGCTTATAGCCTACAAAAACGCCCCCCTCGCCGTGGTCCTTTTCCTCCTTGCGGTTAAAGAAGAAGGGAACGTCAAGCCCGTTTTCGGAAAGGGCAACCGCAACCGACACCGCTATCGGAATACCCTTATACGCAGGACCGTAAAGCACGGTTTTTTTGTTGCCTATCTTCTCAAAGTAAGCCTTGGCGTAAAACTCGCCTAATTTTCTAATCTGCTCGCCGGTTTTAATGTCCCCCGCGTTTATGAAATAGGGGATTTTTCTGCCCGATTTAGCGGTAAAATCGCCGAATTTAAGTACTCCCGCCGACTCTAAAAACTTAATAAATTCTCTTTTATAGCTTTCCATATTAACTTACTCCTTTATAATTCCGAATTCCGCATTCCGAATTCCGAATTAATCTACAAATTCTTCCACGCACCGCTCATACGCCGCTACAGGGTCTGCCGCCGCGGTTATCGGTCTGCCGACTACTATATAATCACTGCCGATTTTTTTAGCTTCAGCCGGGGTCATAACCCTCTTTTGATCCCCAATATCACCGTCCGCAAAGCGAACGCCGGGGGTTACGGTCAAAAAGCTCTTTCCGCAGGTATTATGCACCTTTTCGGCTTCAAGGGGTGAGCAAACAACGCCGTCAAGCCCCGCGATTTTCGCGTTATTCGCGTAGTGCATAACAACCTTGTCGATAGGCTCCTTTATTAGTAGGTCGTTTTCCATACGCTCTTGGTCGGTGGAGGTTAGCTGGGTCACCGCAATTAAAAGCGGTCTTGTGCCGTCGGGACGGGTAAGCCCCTCAATTGCCGCCTCCATCATGGAAATTGTACCCGCGGCGTGTAAATTTGTCATATCAACGTCAAGGCGGGAAAGCACCGCCATAGACTTTTTAACCGTATTCGGAATATCGTGCAGCTTTAAATCGAGGAAAATTTTATGTCCCCTCGCCTTAATCTCGCGGACAATCTGCGGTCCCTCGGCGTAAAAAAGCTCCATTCCTATTTTTACAAAGGGCTTTTTGCCCGTGAATTTATCAAGAAAGCTAAAGCAATCCTCCTTTGAGGCAAAATCGCAGGCGATAATAACGTCCTTTCCCATTAGTGCGCTCCTCCTATAATATCCTTTAAATTTTGTATTTTGTATTTTTGCATTACACGCGGAAGGTCTTCGATTATATTTTTGCAGGCAAAAGGCTCTACAAGGTTAGCCGCTCCCACCTCAACGGCGGTCGCCCCCGCGAGCATTATCTCGATAACGTCCTCGGCTGTAGTTATGCCGCCCATTCCGACTATCGGGATTTTAACCGCGTCATACACCTGATACACCATTCGCACCGCCACGGGTTTTATAGCGGGACCCGAAAATCCCCCCGCCTTGTTTGCTAAAACAGGTTTTTTGGTTTTAAGGTCGATTTTCATACCTAAAAGGGTATTTATGAGCGAAATTCCGTCCGCTCCCTCTGCCTCGCAGGCCTTTGCGATTTCGGCAATATCGGTCACATTGGGGGAAAGCTTAATTATTACGGGCTTTTTTGTCACCCTTTTTACCGCTTTTGTCACCGCCGCCGCATTCTTAGCGCTTGTCCCGAAGGCAAGCCCCCCGCCGTGAACATTAGGGCAGGAAATATTTATTTCAAACCAGCCAATTGAAGTGTCGGCATCAAGCTTTTCCACCGTGTAAACATAATCGTCCACCGAAAAGCCGCTTACGTTCGCCATAACAGGCTTATTAAAGCAGTTTTTAAGCTTTGGTAATTCTTCGGAAATAACCTTATCCACACCGGGGTTTTGAAGACCGACTGAATTTAACATACCTTTTTCACACTCGGCGATACGGGGCGTGGGGTTGCCGAAGCGCGGGTCTTTTGTAGTTCCCTTAAAGGAAATCGAGCCTAAAATATTAATATCGTAAAGCGCGGCAAATTCATAACCGAAGCCAAAGGTGCCGCTTGCGGGAATAATCGGATTGGAAAGCTCTATGCCGCAAAGGTTTACCTTAGTATTTACCATACGATTTCCTCCCTTTCAAGCACGGGGCCGTCCTTGCAAATACGCTTGTTGCCGTATTTCGTTTTGCAGGTACAGCCCATACACGCGCCGAATCCACACCCCATACGCTCCTCAAAGCTATACTGACCCGAGGTTTTAGCAACACTCTCAATCGCCTTAAACATCGGCAGAGGTCCGCAGGTGTAGAAATAGTCATAATCCAAATTCTTCATTACATCGGTAACAAAGCCCTTAACGCCGTATGAGCCGTCAACCGTTGTAACATAGACATCTGCTCCTAAAAGCTTGAAAACCTCTTCGTAAAACATTTCGGAAGCAGTATTAAAGCCTAAAATAACAGTCGGTTTTTTACCGAATTTAATAAGCTCCTTGCACAAGCCGTAAAGGGGCGGAATACCGACGCCCCCGCCTATTACCAAAGGCTTTCGGCATTTCTTTTCGGCGTTAAAGCCGTTGCCAAGACCGACCAAAAGGTCAAGCTTGTCTCCCGCAGCCATTTTAGCCATTTTTTCGGTACCGGCACCCACAACCTTATAAATCAAGGTTATCGTTTCCTTATCGTAGTCGCAAACCGAAATAGGGCGGCGAAGATACAGTCCGTCAAGCTTAATATTAACAAACTGACCCGGCGATAATAGGGCAGAGGTATCCCCCTTTAGCACCATTCTGAAAACATTTGGGGCAAGCTCAAAATTGAAAAGAATTTCATAAATTCCTTGTTTCATAATCTCTCCTTACGCGTCAATGGTCGATATTCCGAGGGTGGTTTCCTCAAGCACGTCAAGCAGAACCTTAACGGTGTCGAGCGAGGTGAACATTGTGACGTTGTTCTCAACTGCACAGCGGCGAATCTCGTGACCGTCGGACAGCACGCCCGAGGAGTTCATATCCCTTGTGTTGATAACATAGGTCACATAGCCCTGCCTTATGGCGCTGGGAATTTCGTTACTGCCGTCGCTTATCTTTTTAAGGGCGTGGGTGCGTATTCCGTTTGCCTTTAGGAATTTAGCCGTCCCCTCGGTCGCCTGAATGTTAAAGCCCATATTGTAGAAACGGCGGATTAGAGGGAGCGCCTCTTCCTTGTCCTTATCGGCGACCGTTACTAAGACCGTGCCGTAGTTCATAACGCTCATTCCGCTTGCCTTTAGCGCCTTGTAAAGCGCCCTCGTCAGCTTATCGTCATAGCCTATCGCCTCGCCCGTAGATTTCATTTCGGGGGATAAATACGCGTCAAGTCCTCTTAGCTTTGAAAAGGAGAAGGCGGGAACCTTAACATACCAACGCTTTTTCTCCTCGGGATAAATTTTGTCAAAGCCCTGTTCCTTAAGGGATTTTCCCAAAATCACAAGTGTGGCAATGTCCGCAAGGCTGTAGCCCGTCGCCTTTGATAAAAACGGCACGGTGCGTGAGGAGCGGGGATTAACCTCGATTATATAAACATTTTCGTCCTTATCCACAATAAACTGGATATTGTAAAGACCCACAATGCCAATGCCTAACCCCAGTTTTTTGGTGTAGTCAAGTATGGTTTCCTTGGTCTTCTCGCTTATACTGAAGGTTGGGTAAACGCTTATCGAGTCGCCGCTGTGGATACCCGTGCGCTCTACAAGCTCCATAATTCCCGGGACAAACACGTCGGTTCCGTCGCAGATGGCGTCAACCTCTAACTCCTTGCCCGAGATGTATTTATCGACAAGCACCGGCTTATCCTCGTCGATTTCAACAGCGGTGCGAAGATAGCGGCGAAGCTGCTCCTCGTCGGCGACAATCTGCATTGCCCTGCCGCCCAATACGAAGGAGGGGCGCACAAGCACGGGGTAGCCTATCTCCTTTGCCGCCCGAACTCCGTCCTCAATTTTGGTAACTGCCTGACCCCGAGGTTGTGGAATATCAAGCTCTTTTAGCACCTTTTCAAACAAATCGCGGTTTTCGGCGCGGTCTATAGCGTCACAGTCGGTGCCTATTATCTTAACCCCTCTGCGGTTAAGACTGTCCGACAAATTAATCGCGGTCTGACCGCCTAAAGAAGCGATAACCCCCACGGGATTTTCAAGGTGGATAATGTTCATAACGTCCTCGGTGCAAAGGGGCTCAAAATACAGCTTGTCCGAGCAGGTGTAGTCGGTCGAGACGGTTTCGGGGTTGTTGTTAATAATTATCGCCTCAAAGCCCGATTTCTTAATGGTGGTAACCGCGTGAACGGTGGAATAGTCGAACTCCACGCCCTGACCTATTCTGATAGGACCTGAGCCTAAAACGATAATCTTCTTTTTGTCGGAGACTACCGACTCGTTCTCCTCCTCGTAGGTCGAGTAGAAGTAAGGGATATAGCTTTCAAACTCCGAGGCGCAGGTATCAATCATTTTATAAACGGGGAATATATTTTTTTCACAGCGGATTTTATATATTTCCTCGCCCTTCTTGTCCCAAAGCATACCGATAAAGTCATCGGAAAAGCCCATCTTTTTAGCCGCGTAAAGGGTTTCGGTATCGCCCTTGTTTTCCTTTACAAGCCGCTCCATAGCGACGATATTTTTAACCTTTTCAAGGAAAAGCATATCGATTTTGGTTTGGTCATATATAAGCCCTAAATCGGTATTTCGGCGCAAAAGCTCGGCAATAGCGTAGATGCGGTCGTCGGTGCCGTCGGCGATGTAGGAAAGCATTTCTTCCTCGGAATACTCGTCAAACTTCTTCATATAAAGGTGGTTAACACCTATTTCAAGGGAGCGCGCCGCCTTTAAAAGGCTTTCCTCAATCGTTCTGCCTATGCTCATTACCTCGCCTGTCGCCTTCATTTGGGTGGAAAGCTTGTTATTAGCCGAGGAAAATTTATCAAAGGGGAATCGCGGCATTTTGGTAACCACGTAGTCGAGGGCAGGCTCGAAGGAAGCGGGGGTGTTTGCAAGCTGAATCTCGTCAAGGTGCATACCTACCGCAATCTTAGCCGACACCCTCGCAATCGGGTAGCCGCTTGCCTTAGAGGCAAGGGCGGACGAGCGCGAAACGCGGGGGTTTACCTCGATTACATAATAATTAAAGGAAAGCGGGTCAAGGGCAAACTGCACGTTACAGCCGCCCTCAATTTTAAGGGTGCGGATTATTTTAAGGGCGCTGTCCCTTAGCATATGGTATTCCTTATTAGTAAGGGTCTGTGAGGGGCAGACAACTATTGAGTCGCCTGTATGGATACCGACAGGGTCGATATTTTCCATATTACAAACGGTAATCGCGGTATCGTTAGCGTCCCTTATTACCTCGTATTCGATTTCCTTATATCCCTTAATGCTTTTCTCCACCAAAACCTGATGAACGGGGGATAATTCAAGGGCGCCGCGCAGTATCTCGGCACATTCTTCCCTGTTATCCGCAAAGCCGCCGCCAGTGCCGCCTAAGGTAAAGGCGGGGCGCAGTACTACGGGGTAGCCGATTTCCTCCGCCGCCCTTAAGCCGTCCTCCATATTTTCGGCAATAACCGAGCTTAAAACAGGCTCGCCTATCTCCTCGCAAAGCTCCTTGAACAGCTCCCTGTCCTCGGCTCTTTCAATACTTTCGCTGCTTGTTCCCAAAAGCTCGGCGTTGCACTCGCGCAAAACGCCCTTTTTCTCTAACTGCATTGCAAGGTTAAGTCCCGTCTGACCGCCTATTCCCGGCACAATCGCGTCGGGGCGCTCATAGCGGATAACCTTTGCTAAATATTCGAGTGTCAGCGGTTCCATATAAACCTTGTCGGCAATGGTGGTGTCGGTCATAATTGTCGCGGGGTTGGAGTTGCAGAGTACTACCTCGTACCCCTCCTCCTTAAGAGCCAAGCAGGCCTGTGTTCCCGCATAGTCGAACTCCGCCGCCTGACCTATTACAATAGGACCTGAGCCTATTACAAGTATCTTTTTTAAATCGGTTCTTTTAGGCATTTACTTATCCTCCATTAAGGCAATAAACTGGTCGAAAAGATAGGCGCTGTCCTGCGGGCCCGGTGCGCTTTCGGGGTGGTACTGCACGCTGAATATTTTATTTTCCGCGTCCTTTACGCCCTCTACGGTTTTATCAAGTATATTCAGATGTGTAACCGTAAGCCCTGTTCCCGCAAGACTTTCCTCCCTTACAGCGTAGCTGTGGTTCTGGGAGGTAATTTCAATTTTGCCCGTTTCAAGGTTCTTTACGGGGTGGTTGCCGCCGCGGTGACCGAATTTAAGCTTATAGGTATGCGCGCCCGCCGCAAGAGATATTATCTGATGTCCGAGACAGATTCCGAAAATCGGGTATTTCCCGCGAAGTGCTTTTACAAGCTCGATAACCGGGGTTACGTCCTCGGGGTCGCCCGGGCCGTTTGAGAGGAAAATGCCGTCGGGTCTGCACTTTATAACCTCTTCCGCCGTTGTATTGTAGGGCATAACCGTAACATTACAGCCCCGCGCGTTAAGGCTTCTTATAATATTAAGCTTTATTCCGCAGTCGATAGCTACAACATTATATTTTGCGTTCGCCGTTCTTGAATACCAGCGCTTTTTACAGCTTACACGGCTTACCGCGTCGTGTGGTACGGGGGTGTTATTAATTTTTTCGAGCGCTTCTTTCACCGAGGTATCTGCAGAGGTTATAATGCCGCGGCGGGAGCCTAAATCCCTTATGCTCCTTGCAAGCTTTCTTGTATCAAGCCCCCAAATACCGGGGATTTTATACTCCTCCATAACCTCGGACAAGGTCTTTGTATAGCGGAAGTTAGAGGGCAGGTCGTTGTACTCACGAACGATAAGCCCTCCGATTGTGGGCACTTTAGTCTCGTAGTCCTCGTCCGCAATGCCGTAATTTCCGATAAGCGGATAGCTCATAACCACCGCCTGATATGTATATGACGGGTCGGAGATTATCTCCTGATACCCTACAACAGATGTGTTAAAAACTATCTCGCACACCCTTTCGCAGTCACAGCCGAAGCCGTAGCCGTAATATTCCGCGCCGTCCTCTAACACTAATTTCTTTCTTACTTTATCTGCCATACCGTTTTGCCTCCGCATACCGTAATAAGATTTTTGCCGCAAACGCGCCGTCCCGCAAAGGGGGTACTGCGCCCCATAGTTAAAAATTCATCTGGGTTAACCGTGTATTCGCTGTCGAGCGCGAACACGCATATATCCTCCGTTTGCTCTATCCCGAACCGCTTTCTCGGGTTTACAGACATTAGCTCAATAAGCCTTTCAAGGGTTATTACGCCCTCCTTAACAAGGTAGGTATAAAGCACGGGGAAGGCGGTTTCAAGCCCCACAACCCCCATAAGACTTTTTTCAAGTCCCCTTGATTTTTCCTCTAAAGAATGGGGCGCGTGGTCGGTCGCAATCATATCTATAGTGCCGTCCTTTATGCCCTCAATAAGGGCAAGCCTGTCCCTTTCCGAACGGAGCGGGGGGTTCATTTTAAACCGGCCGTCCTCCTCTAAGTCTTTATCGCTTAACACTAAGTAGTGCGGTCCTGTCTCGCAGGTGACGTCCACACCCTCTGCCTTTGCTTTTCTTATAAGCTCCACGCTTTCTGACGTCGAGATATGGCAGACGTGGTATTTACAGCCCGTTTCCTTGGCGAGTTTAAGATCTCTTTCAATCTGCCGCCACTCGCTTTCGGAGCATATACCCCTGTGACCGTGGGCGGCGGCGTACTCGCCCTTATGAATGTACCCGCCGTCAAGCAAGGAATTATCCTCGCAGTGGGCGGCTATTATTTTATTAAGCTTTTTAGCTTCAAGCATAGCCGCGCGCATCATTTCTTCATTCTGTACCCCTCTGCCGTCGTCCGAAAAGGCGATACAGTAGGGCGAAAGCTTTTCAAAATCAACAAGCTCCTTGCCCATTTCGCCCTTTGTAATCGCGGCGTAGGGGTGGACGCGGATTACCGCCGTATTTTTAATTATTTCAAGCTGTTCTTTGATATTTTCTACGCTGTCCGGCACGGGCTTAAGGTTCGGCATTGTGCAAACGTCGGTATATCCGCCCCTTGCCGCCGAGAGAGATCCGCTTTTTATAGTTTCCTTATAAAAAAATCCCGGCTCTCTGAAATGTACGTGAACATCGCAAAAAGTCGGAAAAACAGAAATATTATTAAAAGCGGAAAGACTACCGGCCGAAAGGTCGGTATCGTTTAAGGCGACCGCGAAATCTTTGATTTCAAACCCGCCGTTATTATAGATATGTGCGTTCTTAAAGGTAAACTCCATAATCTGCTCCTAAAAAATAAGCTCTGCCAAAACAGCAGAGTAATCGCACAACAAGACAGACTGATACACAGCCATTTATATGCAATCTTGTCGGCGTCACAGCACCCTGCTTAAAGATCTTGTTTTAATTATTCTACCACATACGCCCCATTAAGTCAAGGCTTATGCGCACAATTTTCCTCTCTGCCCTGTGAAAATTCACAGCCGCAGAAGCTCTGCCTGTAAAGCCCGTATTCCCTTGACAGCTCAATCGAGCGTTTGTATCTTTCCCGCTTTTTAAGGTCGGTCGGAAGGTAAATAACATTGCCGACAACCGCCGCTTCGCCGCAAAGATTTATTTTTTCGGCGTTTTTAAGCGGGCTTATTGTAAGGGTGGTGGCGAAATATTCGAAGCCCTGCTTTGCCGCCTGCCGTGCGGTCTCGTTAAGGCGCAGTTCAAAACACTTTTCACACCTTGCGCCGCCCTCTTTTGCGTCTTCAAGTCCTGTGGCGGCAGACAAAAACTCCCCGTGATTATATTTGGGGGATATTACCTTTATTCCGCTTGCAAAGGGTGCTTCTTTTACAAAGCGTTCAAGCTCGCAAAGCCTTTTTTGAAACTCCTCGGTAGAGGAAATATTCGGATTGTAAAAAAACAGGGTAATATCAAAATATTTTACTAAATATTCAAGGCTTGCCGAGGAGCAGGGCGCACAGCAGGCGTGAAGCAACAAGGTTGCTTTTCTGCCGTTTAATTTTTCGATTTCCCTGTCGGTCAAGGCTTGGGCGTTTAATTTGTTCATTAAAAAATTCTCCAAAATTTATAAAAAATAAATCCTTTAAAAACGGACAAAATACCGTTAAAGGAGGTAATAATTATGCAGAACAGCTCAATGTCATTTATTAAAGGTCTCGGCGCGGGAATGATAGCCGGCGCCGCGGCGCTTGCGGTGGGCAAGGTAATGATGGAGGATCACAAAAACATCTCAAAGGGCTCGAGCAAGCTTGTAAAAGCGGTCGGCGATTTTGTGGACGGCGTGCAGACAATGTTCCGTTGATTAGACGGTAGAATAATATGGCTTCCCCTTGAGGGGAAGCTGTCACGAAGTGACTGATGAGGTGGCGCAGCTGACCGTTACGCAGATTGCAACGCCGCTTTCGCGGCTACACCTCATCCGTCGTCTAACGCCGCCACCTTCCCCTCAAGGGGAAGGCTATTCGCGGCCAACATCTAAATTACATATTATCCTCTATTTCCTTAATGCTTTCCTTAATCATAGCGATTTTATCAAGCACCTTTTTAAGGCTCTCCCTTTGCTGTTCGACAACGGCGGCGGGTGCCTTTGCCACAAAGCCCTGATTATTAAGCTTTTTCTCAAAAAATTCTTTATCAGTCTCTGCCTTCTTAAGGTCTTTATTAAGTCTTTCAAGCTCGGCGGTGAAGTCAACCAGCTCTTTCATCGGCATATAAACCGCCGCCGCGTCGGTTATAACCCGTACCGCGCCCTCGCTGTCAAAGCTGTCGCCGATTTCTACCTCGGCGGCGTATGCCAAGCGGCAGATATAAGCCGTTCCCGCACCGAAAGCCTCCTTAAATTTGGTCGCAATCTGTACCCGCGCCTTTTTTGAGGGGGGCACGTTCATTTCGGCTCTGCGGTTGCGGACAGCCTTTATAACCGCCATAATCTTCTCAAAATCAGCTTCCTCGGCGGCGTATTCAAAGCCGCTGTCGGTCTTCGGCCAGTCGGAAACCATAAGCGCCTCGCCGATATGCGGCATAGACTGCCAAATTTCCTCGGTAATAAAGGGCATAAAGGGGTGGAGAAGCTTTAGTGTTCCTGTATACACGTATACGAGTACACTCCTTGCGGCGTCCGCTTTGCTTTCGTCCTCGCCGTTAAGCCTCGACTTGCAGATTTCGATATACCAGTCGCAGAAAACGTCCCAGATAAAGTCATAAAGCTTTTGTACCGCCATACCCAGCTCGTATTTTTCGAGATTATCCGTAACCTCGCCCACAAGCTTATTAAACTTCGATAAAATCCACTTATCCTCAAGGGCGAAATCGTCGGCATTAAGGGGGATAATTTCATCGGATTTAAGATTCATTAAGATAAATCTTGCGGCGTTCCACAGCTTGTTTGCAAAGTTGCGGCTTGCCTCCACCCGCTCGTCGATATAGCGCATATCGTTTCCCGGGCTGTTGCCGGTGGCAAGGGAGAAGCGAAGCGCGTCCGCGCCGTATTTATCGATTATTTCAAGCGGGTCAACGCCGTTGCCTAAAGACTTGGACATCTTGCGACCCTGTGAATCACGGACAAGTCCGTGAATAAGCACGGTATCAAAGGGGACTTTACCCGTCTGCTCTATTCCCGAAAACATCATTCGCATTACCCAGAACGGGATAATGTCATAGCCCGTAACAAGGGTATTTGTCGGGTAATAGTGCTTAAAGTCCTCGGTTTCCTCGGGCCAGCCGAGGGTTGAAAAGGGCCACAGGGCAGACGAAAACCACGTATCAAGAGTATCAGGGTCTTGCTTAATATTCTTACTGCCGCAATGGGCACAGCAATGCGCGTCCTCTTTAGATACGGTTATCTCGCCGCAGTCCTCGCAGTACCACGCGGGAATACGGTGACCCCACCAAAGCTGACGGGAAATGCACCAGTCGCGGATATTTTCAAGCCAATGGAAATAGATCTTTTCAAAACGGCTTGGGACAAATTTAGTTTCACCCTTCTTAACCGCGGCGATAGCGGGCTCAGCTAACGGCTTCATCTTAACAAACCATTGCTTTGAAACCCGCGGCTCAACCGTTGTGCCGCAACGGTAGCAGGTGCCCACGTTGTGGACGTGCTCCTCGATTTTAACCAGCGCACCCTCTTTTTCGAGGTCTTCAACAATCGCCTTTCTCGCCTCGTACCTGTCCATTCCCGCATATTTCGGGTAGTCGGCGGTAATCTTCGCGTCATCGGTAAGCACGTTAATAACGGGCAGATTATGTCTAAGACCTACCTCAAAGTCGTTCGGGTCATGGGCGGGGGTAATCTTAACCACGCCGGTGCCGAAATCCATTTCAACATATTCGTCGGCTACAACGGGTATTTCGCGGTGAACAATCGGCAAAATAAGGGTCTTGCCCACAAGGTGCTTGTATCTTTCATCGTTCGGATTTACCGCCACTGCAGTATCGCCCAAAAGGGTTTCGGGGCGGGTTGTAGCAAGCTCTAAATAGCCGCTGCCGTCCGAAAACGGATAGCGCAGATGCCAGAAATGACCCGCCTGCTCCTCGTACTCAACCTCCGCGTCGGAAATCGAGGTCTTGCAATGCGGACACCAGTTAATAATTCTCTCCCCGCGGTAGATAAGTCCCTTTTCGTAAAGCCTTACGAAAACCTCCTTAACCGCCTTGCTACAGCCCTCGTCAAGGGTGAAACGCTCCCTGTCCCAGTCGCAGGAGGAGCCCATCTTTTTAAGCTGTTCGATAATTCTGCCGCCGTACTGCTTTTTCCAGTCCCAGGCGCGCTCCAAAAAGCCGTCTCTGCCGACGTCCTCTTTGGTAAGCCCCTCTTGCCGCATTTTTTCGACAATTTTCGCCTCGGTCGCGATAGAGGCGTGGTCTGTTCCGGGAACCCAAAGGGTGTCGTAGCCCTGCATACGCTTAAAGCGGATAAGAATGTCCTGTAACGTATTGTCAAGCGCGTGACCCATATGAAGCTGACCCGTGATGTTCGGGGGCGGAATCACAATAGTATAGGTCGGCTTGTCCTTTTCGCACTTTGCGTGGAAGTACTTTCCGTCAAGCCATTGCTTGTAAATACGGTCCTCAACGTCCTTGGGATCGTACTGCTTTGCTAATTCTCTTGCCATATTCAAAACTCCAATGAATAAAATATTTTTTTATGGGTATATTACTTTTTGTCGGTATCAGATTATCGCGTTTGCAAGAATACCGACAGAGCCGTCCGCCATAGCGGGCGGTTTTTTATATTATATAGCAAAACACCCGCAAGTTCAAGCGATAGGTTTAATTTATAATAAATATCTTACAAATCAAGTTTTTCCTGACTTGCCGCCCCTGTCGGCAGCTTACTGCCTGCGGCGGGGAGGTTTCTTGTGCGGTAGCGGTGGTCGCCCTCAAGGGCGTCCTTTTCATAAACCGTAACCTCGGACAGCCGCTGACCCTTTTTCTGGGTCATAACCGCAATACCGCCGTTATCCTTTGTGGTTTTGGCAGGTATTGCCGCGGTGCTTACTATAAGCATACGCCCGTTGGTGGATTTTAAAAGCAGTTCGGTATCCTCCTTAAAGCAGAAAACCGAATGTAGGGTAAACTTATCGCAGTACGCCTTGATAAGCTTTTTGCGGTTGGTCTTGGTTTGGTAGGAGGAAAGCGGAACCTTTGCTATTCTTCCGTTATCGAAAACAAAAATCATAAAGCCCGAATAATCGGCGGTCGCAACCATATAGGCGGCGTTTTCCGCCTCGTCAAATTGAAGCCTTGAAGCGACATAATCGCCTAAAATACTCGCCTTTGAATCGCCGAAATCGGCTGTGCGGGACTTGTAAACCTGAGCCCTATTGGTAAAGAACAACAGCTCCTCGGCGTTGGTGGACTCGACCGTTTGGGTTATCTCATCCCCCTCCTTAAGCTTCTGCTCGCCGCTCATTCTAAGCGACTGGGGGGTGATTTTCTTGAAGTAGCCGTCCTTTGTAAAGAATAGGGTGACGGGGGAGGTATCAAGCTCGATTTCCTCCGCCTCGTCCTTTTCGTCCGCCGCGCTTATTATCTCGGTCTTTCGGTCTTCGCCATACTTATCGGCGACCTCCTTTAGCTCCTTAATAATAATGTTTAATAGCTTGCTTCGGGAGTTTAAAATTCCCTCTAATTCCTCGATTTCCTTTTTAAGCGCCTCAATATCGGCGGTGCGCTTTAAAATATACTCTCGGTTTAAATGGCGAAGTTTTATTTCGGCGACATATTCCGCCTGAATTTCGTCAATGCCGAAGCCGATCATAAGGTTGGGGACAACCTCTTTTTCCTCCTCGGTCTCGCGAACAATTTTAATCGCCTTGTCAATATCAAGGAGTATCTTTTCAAGACCCTTTAAGAGGTGAAGTCTGTCCTTCGCCTTTGAGAGCTTGAAATACACCCTACGGCGGACGCATTCTTCTCTAAACGCGACCCACTCCGAAATAATTTCCTTTACCCCCATAACCCTCGGCGAGCCGGCTATCAGGATATTAAAGTTACAGGAAAAGCTGTCCTCAAGCGGGGTCATTTTAATGACCTTTTTCATAAGCTTTTCGGGGTCTGCACCGCGCTTTAAGTCAATCGTGATTTTAAGACCGTTAAGGTCGGTTTCGTCGCGAATATCATTAATTTCGGTGATTTTTTTAAGCTTTACAAGCTCTATAACCTTTTCGATTATCGCCTCACAGGTGGTGGTGGGGGGAATTTCGGTAATATCAATACAGTTCTGCGATTTATCAAAGCTGTAAACGCCCCGCACCTTAAAGCTGCCGCGCCCCGTCTCGTAAATTTTCTCCATTTCCGCGCGGTTATAAAGCAGTCTTCCGCCTATCGGAAAATCGGGGGCTAAAAGTGTGTCGGCAACGTTAATATCGTTATCCCTTATATAGGCAACGGTGGTTTCGCAGACCTCCCGCAGATTAAAGGGGCAGATAGAGCTTGCCATTCCCACCGCAATACCCGTATTAGCGTTTACAAGCACAGAGGGGAATGTTACAGGGAACAGGGTCGGCTCCTTCATACTCGAATCGTAGTTGTCTACGAAATCGACCGTGTCCTTGTCAATATCCGCAAAAAGCTCGGCGGCAATGGGGGCCAACTTCGCCTCGGTATAACGGGAGGCGGCATACGCCATATCCCGCGAATACGCCTTACCGAAGGAGCCCTTAGAGGCGACATAGGGGTGCAAAAGCGCCTGATAGCCCTCTGACAAACGCACCATGGTTTCGTAAATCGCCGCGTCACCGTGGGGGTTTAACTGCATTGTGCGCCCAACTATATTAGCCGATTTTATGGTATTCCCGCTTAAAAGTCCCATTTTATACATTGTATATAAAAGCTTTCTGTGGGACGGCTTAAAGCCGTCAATTTCAGGGATAGCACGGGACACTATAACACTCATAGCATAGGGCATATAGTTGGTCTCAAGGGTTTCGGTAATAGGCTGTTCAACCGTAAGCCCCGAACCGGCGATATAGGCGTTTATCTTAGTTTTTACTGTCTTTGGTTCTTTCTTCTTTTTGGAAGATGCCAAAAAATTCACTCCCCTTTTTTAATTCGTAATTCGTAATGCGTAATTCGTAATTATTTTTTGGTGCGTGACTTTTGAGTTTTTGTTATAGAAATTAAAAGCTTAATAATTTCCCTGCAATCCGATATTATACTATCGAAAAGCTTTTTATCAATATACTCTGTTTCGTATAATATTTCAAGCCAATATTCGGTTTCACTCGCCTCTTTAAGCGCGATATTAAGCTTGGAATAAAAATCGGGCTTGCTTTGTCCCCTGATTGCTTCTTTAACATTTGCACCTATACTTGTTCCGCTTCGCAAAAGCTGTTTTGACATTACAAATTCGCATTTCTCCTGCGTCAGATATTTATATGCATTCACAATTCTTATAGCAAAAAATTTGCTTTTTACAACTACTGCATTATCCATACAAACACCTTTTTTAATTCATAATTATTTTTCTGATTCGTAATGCTAAACCGTTCTTTAATTACGCATTACGAATTACGAATTACGAATTACGAATTAAGATATGTCCGCTTCCTCCAGATACATATATCCGTTCTCGGCGATAAATTCCTTTCTGCCCGTCAAATCGTCGCCTAATAATAGGTCGAACATCTGCGAGGTGCGCTCGGCGTCCTGCGGCATAACCTTTATAAGCCGTCTGGTTTCGGGATTCATTGTGGTAAGGTTCATCATATCGGGCTGGTTTTCACCCAGTCCCTTTGAACGCTGAATATCAGGCTCGGGCTTTACCTCGCCTATTTTAGCGAGTATCTCGATTTTTTCCTTTTCGTCATAGGCAAAATAGGTCATATCCTTTGTTCTTATCTCGTAAAGCGGGGTTTCCGCAATGTATACCTTGCTCTCGTTTATAAGGGTTGGCATAAGGCGGTATATCATTGTCAAAATAAGGGTTCTTATCTGAAAGCCGTCCACGTCCGCGTCGGTACAGATTATGACCTTATTCCAACGGAGCGACCCCAAATCAAAGGTTGCAAGACCCTTATTTGCCTTGGACTTAACCTCGACTCCACAGCCCAAAACCTTTATAAGGTTGGTTATAATCTCGCTCTTAAAAACCTTTTCGTAATCTGCCTTAAGACAGTTTAAAATCTTGCCCCTTACGGGTATAATAGCCTGAAATTCCGCGTCACGGGCTAACTTGCAGGAGCCTAAAGCCGAGTCGCCCTCCACTATAAACAGCTCGCGCCTTTCAATATCCTTTGAGCGGCAGTCGACGAATTTATCAACGCGGTCAAGCATTGAATTTGCCGATTGCAGGGTCTTTTTAAGGTTGATTCGCTCCCTTTCGCTTCTCTCGCGGCTTCGTTTATTGACAAGCACCTGATCGGCGATTTTGTCAGCCTCCGCCTTGTTCTCGATAAAGTAAACCTCAAGCTGATGACGGAGAAAATCGGTCATCGCCTCATATATAAACTTGTTGGTAATCGCCTTTTTGGTCTGGTTTTCGTAGGAGGTAACGGTCGAGAAGGAGGAAATTACCAGCACAAGACACTCCTCAACGTCCGAAAATGTAATCTTGCTCTCGTTCGACTTGTATTTTCCGCTTTGCTTAATGTACGCGTCTAACTGTGCTACAAAGGCGCTCCTTGTCGCCTTTTCGGGAACACCGCCGTATTCAAGCCAGCTTGAATTGTGGTAATATTCCTTTAAGGTATGGCGGTTTGAAAAGGTGAGCGCAACATTGATTTTAACCTTGTATTCGGGCTTGTCCTCGCGGTCTCTGCCCTTTCGCTCGGTCTGCCAGAACTGCACGGAAGAAAGCCTTTCTTCACCGACGGTCTCGTTTACATAGTCGCGGATACCGTTATTGTATACTATCTCCTGTTGAACGAATTTTGACCCCTGCTGTTCGCGGAAGACAAAGAGCAGACCGTCATTTACAATCGCCTGACGCTTTATTATATCAAGAAAATACTCGGTGGGGATATTAATATCGGTAAAGACCTCAATATCGGGCTTCCAGCGGGTTTTTGTTCCCGTGTCCTTTCCCGAATAGGGTTCCTTTTTAAGCCCGCCCACATTGTAGCCCTTTTCAAAATGCAGGTTGTATTTAAAGCCGTCGCGCTTTATTTCAACGTCCATATATTCTGAGGAATACTGGGTAGAGCAAAGTCCTAAGCCGTTAAGACCTACCGAATATTCATAGTTCGAGCCTTCGTTGGTGTTGTATTTTCCGCCCGCGTACAGCTCGCAATAGAGAAGCTCCCAGTTAAAGCACTGCTCCTTGTTGTTAAAGTCAACAGGCGCGCCGCGGCCGAAGTCCTGCACCTCGATAGAGCCGTCGGCGTACTTTGTTATAATAATTTTTTGTCCGTAGCCCTCGCGAGCCTCGTCTATGGAGTTTGAAATAATTTCAAAAACCGAATGTTCACAGCCGTCCAGCCCGTCCGAGCCGAAAATAACGCCCGGGCGCTTACGCACACGGTCGGGACCCTCAAGCTTTTTTATACTGTCGTTGCCGTATTCAGCGGTGGTTTTCGCCATTTCCGATACCTCTTACACATAATTTATCATTTTATATTATACACCATATTTTGTATTTTCGTCAAGTAATAGATATTTAGCTTTTACGCATTAGATGTAGATAAATCAATGATAGGTAACACTTTTCTCAAAAAAAGATGAAAGTTTAATTGAAAAGAATTTGTTGTGTTGAGAGGAGCCGTAGGCGACGAGCAACACAACAAATTCGGCGCTCAACTAAAAAACAACTATCATAGTCTGAATATAACAAAACCTCTTTTGCCTTGGTAGACAAAAGAGGTTTTTCACATGTGATGGGTGTTCAAAAAAGAACAATGTTATAATTCTTGATTTTAACTGCTGTATAGTATATAGTTGTATGCAATCCGTAGAAGACGGAATGTAATCACACCGCAGGTGTGGATGTAATCCTTTCGAAGAAAGGTATGTAATCAATCCGAAGGAAAGGAACATACAAGTCTTGCGACTTGATGACATACAGTTCGCTTTGCGAACTGATTACATACGCCTTGCGGCGATTACATACCAATCCTTCGGATTGGATAAAAATAAAGGACTACCGAAGAAGTCCTTTATTTTTTGGTGCATCTGACAGGAATCGAACCTGCACCTTCTTTCAAAAATATGTACCTAAAGGGTCAGAGTGCTATATTTAAGCATGGTCACACTTTAAAATCGCATTAGCACTGTTGATTATAAGATGTGTTGTCACTTGTTATTCATCAAGCAGAAGCCAAATAAAACCGTAGGGCTTTAGCTGTAACGAGTCAGTGCATACCACGTCTCCGCATAAGAGATTCTTTGCGCTTTTCGTGCCGTCGAGAAATACCGTTTGCACATTCTCGCTGAAATTAAAATATGCAAGCAGTCTTTTATTTTCGGCTTCCCTGCAAATTCCCAGAACGCTGTCGGAACCGGTATTAACCGTCCAAAGGGCGGCACTTGCACCGAAAACGGCGTTTTGGGCGCGACATTTTTCAAGCTTTAAAATACTTTGGAAAAGCCTGCCCTCAAAGGTGTTTGTATTGTCGCAGTTATTAGTTGATTCCCAATTGAATTTACCCCTGTGCAAATAACGGCTGTCGGCGCATTTTTCGGGATCGTTATAGTAACCGTAATCGTTAAGCTGACCTATTTCATCACCGCTGTATATTACGGGAATGCCGCTTTGGGTAAGCATATAGGCGTGAAGCATAATATCGCAGTCAACCGATTTATCGAGCTTTTCGGCGTCCTTTTCGTAAAGCGCGGCTTCTATTCCGCAAAGGCTTGCCGTGGTTCCGCAAAGGCGGGCGTCACCAAGCCTCGGGTCGTCGTTGTAAAGCTCTCCTCTTGAGTTACTGCCCGGAAATCTGCCCGTAAGAAAATCGTTAAGATATTTCTTATGGGGTATTTCGCTTATCGCAAACTGCTTTAACCATTCGTAATCAAGTCCCCAACCAATATCGTCGTGACAGCGCAGATAGTTTAAAAATACATAATCCTTCGGAAGCTCGGCAAGCTTATCGGTTTGGTGCTTTAAAAGCCTTACGTCCCTTGTTGCAAGGGTGTGCCAGGTGCTTGCCATTGTGGTTACGTTGTAAAGCATATGACATTCGGGCTTTTGAGGCGTTCCGAAATACGGAACCACCTTTGACGGCTCCATTACCACCTCGCCCAAAAGCAGTACCGACGGGCAGACTATTTCGGTTATTATTCGCATCATTCGCACTATCGTATGAACCTTTGGAAGATTGCGGCAGGTGGTGCCTATCTCCTTCCAGATATACGGAACGGCGTCAAGCCGTATTACATCAATACCCCTGTTCGCAAGATAAAGCATATTGCCCACCATATCGTTAAAGACTACGCAGTTGCCGTAGTTTAAGTCCCATTGATATGGGTAAAAGGTTGTCATTACTATTTTGTTGCAATCATTTAGATAGGTAAAGTTGCCCGGTGCGGTAGTCGGGAAAACCTGCGGCACGGTCTGCTCGTATTTGCGCGGGCAGTCCCAATTATCAAAGAAAAAGTATTTTTTCTGAGCCTCGGTATCTCCGTTCCTTGCCGCTTTTGCCCATTCGTGATCCTCGCTTGTGTGGTTCATAACGAAATCAAGGCAACAGCTTATTCCGTTTTTATGACACTCGGCAGTGAGCTTTTCAAGGTCCTTCATACTGCCGAGCTCGGGCTGAACCTCGCGAAAATCAGCCACGGCATAGCCCCCGTCGCTTTTGCTCTTAGGGGTTTTTAAAATGGGCATAAGGTGAAGATAATTCACTCCGCACTTCTTAATATAATCTATTTTTTCCTTAACGCCTTGAAGGTTGTCGGCAAATGCGTCGACATACAGCATCATACCGACAATACCGTTGGTTTTATACCAGTCGGGATTCTTCTCCCTTTTTCTGTCAAGGGCTTTAAGCTCTTTTTTTCTTTCGGTATAATAGCCGTAAAGCGAATCGCACAGCCAGTTAAAGGCGTTCATATCGTTATTATAAAGCTCGCAATAAAGCCACTTAAGCTCGTCATAACGGCGGTCAAGGCGTTCTTGAAATTCTTTTTTACATTTCACCGTTTCATTCACTGTTTTTCACCTCGGTATACGAGCTCGACCTCGTCAAGGGTCGGCATAGCGGGTATTGCGCCGCTTCTGCTTGTTGTGATTGCGGCGGCGCGGTTTGCAAAGGCAAGCGCCTGCTTAATATCCTCTTTTGAAAGCTCGGACGGGTTATACTTTTTCATATGCGCCAAACGGCTTAAAAAGGCACCGAAAAAGGTATCGCCCGCACCGTTGGTGTCCGCAACGGTAACCTTAACGCCGGGGACAACGCCGTCACAATCCTTAAATCGGTAATAAGCGCCCTTAGCCCCTAATGTTACAAGCACAAGCTTTATATCGTACTGCTCGCACAACTGCTTTGCGGCTTCCTCTATATTATCCGTTCCGCAAAAAAGCGGTATTTCCTCGTCCGACACCTTTAAAATGTCCACAAAGGAAAGCGGCTTTTTCATCTGCTCGACCGCCTGTGCCTCGCTGTCCCAAAGGCTCGCGCGGTAATTAGGGTCATAGGTTATTGTCGCCCCCAACGCCCTTGCCCGCCTTACTGCCGAAAGGGTCGCGGTTCTCGACGGCTCGTCGGTAAGGCTTACCGAACCGAAATGCATAATATGGGTATTGCTGAGCTGTCGGTCGGTGATTTCGTTTTCGGACAGCAGGGTGTCTGCGCTGTTTTTCCTGTAAAAGGCAAAGCCGCGCTCTCCGCTTTCATTTACCGAAACCACAGCAAGGGTTGTGTTTGCGCTGTTGTCAACAACAACGCCGTCGGTGTTAACATTGTTTTTTTCAAGGGTTTCGCGCAAAAAGCCGCCGTAAGCGTCGTTCCCCACCTTACCGATAAAGGCGGCAGACGCGCCCAGCCTTGACGCCGCCACCGCTACGTTGGCGGGTGCGCCGCCCGGATTTGCGCTGTATATCGGGATTCCGTTTTCCGTTTCTCCGCTTTGTGTAAGGTCAATCAGGATCTCCCCGACAGTTAAAATATCAAACATATTATTCTCCGTTATCCAATAATCCGCCTATTTTACAGCGTGGTATTCTTTTAAATGAATTTCAACAGGAAAAAAATCTCCCCAAGATTTGGGCAGAAGTATACCGCCCTCCATAAGCGCCCTTCCCGTATATACCTTATCCGTACCGTCTACTGCATATTCCTTTTCGGGAGCTAATCCCCTCAATTTAACGGAATATCTAAGCATATTAGGCTCTGTGCGGAATATCATACCGTGAACCAGCGCCTCCGAGCAATCATCGGACACAAAGGACCAGATTGCATAATTATCGGCTAAAGGATTGCTTAATCTGTAATATTTGCCGTTGTGAATAAGCGGACCGTATTTTTTAAAGCGTTTAATCTGTTTGGTAACAGCCGCTTTTTCCTCATCGGTAAGGGTGTTTAAATCAAGCTCATAGCCAAAGCTGCCGCTCATAGCCGTTATCGCCCGCGTTTCAATCGGCGTTATTCTGCCCGTCTGATGATTAGGCACGGTAGAAACATGGGAACCGATTGTCGAAACGGGATAAAAGAAGGAGGTGCCGTACTGAATTTTGGTTCTCTCGTATGCGTCGGTATCGTCACTGCACCAAATCTGCGGGCAATAGTAAAGTATTCCCGCGTCAAAGCGGCCGCCTCCGCCACTGCACCCCTCGAACAAAACATTAGGGAAAGCAGAGGTTAGCCTATCCAAAAGCTCATACAGACCTAAAACATATCTGTGCCGAATTTCTCCCATATTTTCGGCGGGTAGCTCAGCGCTGTACCAATCGCTGATACTGCGGTTCATATCCCATTTCACATAGGTAATATCTGCGCTTTTCAGAACCCCGCTTATTACCTCAAAGAGATAATCGCGCACGTCCTTACGGGTAATGTCAAGCACCAGCTGATAACGACCCCTCATCGGTTTTCTATCAGGTATCTTTATTGCCCAATCGGGGTGTTTTCTATAAAGCTCGCTGTCCTCCGATACCATTTCGGGTTCAAACCATATCCCAAAGCTCATTCCGTAGGACTTGACCCTTTCGACAAGAGTATTAAGCCCGCCCTTAAGCTTGTTTTCGTTTACAAACCAATCTCCAAGCCCCGAGGTGTCGCTGTCCCGCTTGCCGAACCAGCCGTCGTCCAATACGAACATATCCACGCCGAGCCTTGAAGCCTCACGCACAATGCTTTCAAGCCGCTCACCGTCAAAATCAAAGTAGGTGGCTTCCCAGTTGTTAATAAGTACGGGGCGCTCGGCAAGCTTATATTTCCCCCTGCAAATATTATTTCTTATAACATTGTGGAAATTATGCGACAGCCTTTGGAAGCCTACGTCACTGTAGGATAGAATGACCTCGGGGGTGTAAAATTCTTTGTTTGGCTCAAGCTCCCAGCTAAAGCCGTCACAGTTAATACCGCAAAGCAGGCGCACCTGATTAAGCTGTGTAAGCTCAATTTTTGTTTGGAAGGAGCCGCTGTATACAAGCGCCGCGCCGATACACTCTCCGCCCGTTTCGGTACAGTCCTTACTGCAAAGCAGCACCGTCGGGTTTTGCTGGTGGCTTGAGGTTCCTCTGCCGCTGGAGCTTTCCTCAATACCGTGAATAAGCGCTCTGCGCTCAACCACCCGCTCCAGTGTGTGCCGACCGTGGAAATGCACCCATTCCCAATCGCCCTGCGGCATATCGAGACAAAGACTGAACGCCTTTGTTATTTTAACCGACTTATCGCCCTGATTAACAAAAACCGCGCTTCGGGTAATAATATCCTTATTTTCAAGCACGCCGTACTTTAAAATCACACAAATATCAGAGGCGGTATCCTTAAGACGGATTTCAAGAGTTTCTGCCTCGTCTTCATCTGCATAGACTGCGGGCATACCGTCGATAGCGTATTTCCCTTTTTTAATTTCATAGCCTTCAAAGCGCAGGTCAAGGGCGTTGCTTCCGTCTGCGTGGGTAACCGCCGCGGCTGAAAGCCTGTAATCCCCTATTCCATCGCAGGAATACTCAAGCGGCAGGGTATCAAGCGAATAGTCTCTTGTATCTCCCGCGTCATAAATATTCCCCGAAAATCCGACGTCGGGGAAATCCTGCAAATATTCCATATCGCTCCCTGTTTTAGCGTCGTACCATATATGCTTAAGCACACCGTATTCGTCCGCCTTTAGCTGATACATGGTATTAAGGGTTTCCAAATAAAAATTTCTTCCCTGTTCAGTAACTGTAATAGACATATAACCACCTCTTAATTTAAAGGGAGAAGCCTTTTAAAACTTCTCCCATAAATGTATTGCCGACTAACCCTTGACCGCGCCGTTTGCAACTCCGCCTATTATCTGCTTCTGGCAGATGATATAGAAAACGAGAATCGGAATTAATGAGAGCAGATATGATGCAAAGGCAAGGTTGTAGTTTGTGCCAAACTGCGTTTGGAAATTAAGCTGTGCCAAGGGGAGCGTAGTGTTTTCGGAATCCGACATAATAACAAGCGGAGTCATTACATCGTTCCAGGTTCCTAATGCCGTAAGCACCGCAACGGTAGCGTGCATCGGCTTCATCATCGGGAAAATAACCGTCCAATAAGTCTTCCATACCGAAGCGCCGTCGATTTCCGCCGCCTCCTCCATAGCAAGGGGAATGTTTTTAAGATAACCGCTGTAAAGCATAACATTCATAGGCATATAGAATACTACATAAAGTATAATTACGCCGATAGGGTTTGCAAGCCCTATTTTGGAGGTTTCCTTAACAAGCGGCATCATAAGTATCGAAAACGGAACAAACATACCGCTGACTATGTAGAAATAAACGAATTTATAACCCTTTTTTCTGCCCATATTTCTGCCGATAACATAGCCCGCAACCGAATGGATTAAAAGCGACAGGGTTATTGTAAGACTCGTGATTACAAAGCTGTTTGTAAGGGATCTCCAAAAGTTGGTCACCCGCATTGCTTCTGCAAAGTTGCTAAGGCTAAAGGAGCTCGGAAGGGCCAGCGCGCCGGCAATATCGTTTGTCATTTCCGTGGGATTTTTAAAGGCGATAACAACCGTCATATAAAGCGGGAAAAGTACGGTAACGCATCCCAAAATAAGCGCAACGGTCAGAATCCAGTTAGTGCCCTGCTTTTCTTTGAGCTTACTCATAGCTGTTCCTCCTTTTTACCTGTTATCTTCATCTGAATAACGGAAATCGTCACGATAAGAACAAAGAATAATACCGCGTTTGCACTCTGGAAGCCGAATTGTCCGCCGTCCATACCGTTTCTGTAAATCAAATAGGAAATTGATTCGGTGCTCTGCGCAGGGCCTCCCTTTGTCAAAGACATAATCTGGTCGAAAACCATAAGCATATTCTTTGTGCTTAATACAAGGTTTATCGAAATAAAAGGCATTAACAGCGGAAGCGTTATCTTTCTGAAGGTGTAAAACGCGCCCGAGCCGTCAATAGTCGCCGCCTCGTAAACATCGGCGGGAATGGTCTGAAGACCCGAAATGTAAATGATTGTATTCATAGCGACAGCCTGCCATACGCCGACTACCAAAACGCCTATCCATGCAAAGCGCTCGTCTGCAAGAATACTGTTTTTAATCAACTCGATGTTAAGCGATTCCCCGACGGCGGGAATAATATAGGTGAAAATAAAGCTGAAAATATAACCTACAATCAAGCCGCCGAGAATATTAGGAATAAAGTAAACACCTCTGAGCGCGCTCTTAAAGCGAACCTTACTGTTAAGCGCAAGAGCCATAAGAAGACTTATTAAATTTACAAGCACCGTTCCCGAAATCGCATATTTAAAGGTAAATAAATAGGAATTCCATACCCTTGTGTCGGAAAACAGGTCAATATAGTTTCTAAATCCTACAAAATCCCAACTGCCGTAGCCCCTGTAATTCGTGAAGCTGTAAAACGCGCCGATTATAAGCGGCAGGGTATTAAAGGCAAAGAACAGCACAATCACAGGAATAATCATAAGCAGATGCGTTTTGCTTTTGCTTGACATTCGCTTTAGAGATTTCATTTTTTAGCCCCCTTCTCATAATCCTTAACCTTTTGAATCAAGTCGCGGTTATACCGCACCCATTCATCATCAAAGCGCTTTAAGAATTTTTCGGCGGCGTTGTCGCTTTTATCCATAAGATAGGTCTGAATCATGGCGTCAACGCTCATCTCGCTGGGGTAATGGTGGTCCTGATAATCCGACATTCTGCCGTCGGCTATGTAGCTCTTCATTCCGTCCAGCATTTCGGGGAGCTTAAAGTCGCCCTTTTTGCAGGGAATTGAATTCTGATCGTCAAGATAAATCTGTATCGTCTCGTCCTCATACAGATAACGCAGAACCTCGTAAACCGCCTCTTTATTTTTCGTGTCCTTCATTACGCAGAATTGGAGATCCACGCCCGAATTAAGCACGTTGTCCTTCTCGTCTTCATTAGCGGGGAAAACAAAGGAATCGATATTCATATCGGGATTAACCGACTTTATCTGCGGAACGGCGTAGCTGCCTATCGGATACATTGCCGACTGTCCCCTCGCAAAGGCGGTGCAGGCGTCGTTATAGCCGTAGGCGTAGGGATTCGGCTCGCAGTAGTCAAGTAGATTTTTAATCTTTTCGGCAACCTCCATATATTCCTTGCTGAAGGTGGTTTTGCCCGCGTTTACCTTAGAGCAGGTATCGGAGGGCGCAAGACCAACCGCAAGAGCGTTCCAAGGAGCAAGACAGGTCCATGTGTCCTTATATCCCAGATAAAGCGGCGTAACGCCCGAAGCCTTAATCGTATCGCAAAGAGTTATAAACTCGCTCCAGGTCTCAGGGATTTTCCAACCGTTTTGATTAAACATATCCCTATTATAAAGGATTCCCGCCGCATTTGCGACATAGGGAAGCGCGTAAACGCCCTCGGTCGGGACAAATTCAAGCTCATCTTCAATATCAAGATACGCCTGATTAATATCCGCCACACCCTCAAAATCGGAAATATCCATAAACATATCGGCGTCAAGGAAGTTTGAGTAGTTAATGTCTCCGCCTATACCGATAATATCGGGATAATCGTCTCTTATAAAGCGGGTCTTTAAAATAGTCATCGCTTCATTGGGAGACTGAATGGTAAGGCGGATATTGTCGTGCGTTTTATTGAAGTCCTCTTCAATTTTTTCAAACGCGGCGACCGCCTCGGGCTTATACTGCAAAAGCTCAATTTCGATTTTGCCCGTGTCCTTTGAATCGCAACCGCTTAAAACCAGTGAGGACAGCATTGCAGCTATCAAAACCGAGCTTAACAGCTTTTTTGTCTTTCTCATTGCATTTCCTCCTTGTATGTTTATTGTTTTTGTACCTTTTGTATAAATTATACTCAATTTTTCGCATTTCGTCAATACCAAATTGCTACATAATTATGTAAAAAATATTTAAAAATGTCTGTTTCCAAAATAAAAATGTTGTATTTTGGCATATTTAATGGTATATTTATTATAATAAATCATACAGGGGATAATAAATACTATGCAATATTTTGAATTCAAGGTATTTCCTCAAAATAATTTTATGGATCTCAGCCTCGTCCAATTCGGCAGAAGCGGCTGTAAAAGCGGCTATTCCTTCGGTCCTGCCGCCAGAAATCACTATCTGTTTCATTTCATATTATCGGGTAAGGGTACTTTATATGCCGACAATTCCTCGGGTACAACCGAAACATATAAAATAAACGCTAACGAGGGCTTTATGCTCTTTCCTGACCAGGTGACGACATATATTGCCGACAATGACGACCCGTGGGAATATATCTGGATTGAGTTTGACGGATTTAAGGCGAAAGCCGCCGTTGAGGAGACGGGCTTAACTCTTGATAACCCGATATACCGTCCTGCATCGGAGGAGCTGCGCGACCTTGTATTAAAGGAAATGAATTACATTATAGATAACAAGGAAGAAAATCCGCTTAATCTTATCGCTCATCTGTATTTATTTCTTGATTGCTTTACCCGCTCTGCTAAGGCAAGCCAGTTGCAAAGCAAGAAAAGCAAGGGTGCAAGCAGCTACTATATCAACGAAGCTATCAGATATATTGAGCTTAATTATCAAAAGGATATTACCGTTGAGGATATTGCGCAAAACTGCGGACTTAACCGAAACTATTTCGGGAAAAAGTTTAAAGAGGAGTTCGGAAAAACGCCTCAGGAATTTCTTATGCGTTTTAGAATGACCAAGGCGACCAAGCTTTTAGAGAACACACAGCTCTCCATAGGGGAAATAAGTAACGCAGTCGGTTATAACGATCAGCTCCACTTCTCCAGAGCCTTTAAAAACACATACGGTATTTCTCCACGACAATGGCGTAATACATATAAGTCTTAGAGAATAAGGATCGTTGACTTGATTTTCAAGTCGTTTTAAAAATTTTAAAGATAAATCCGAACCCATCTCCAACAGTGAGAGGGTTCGGATTTATACTGTTTGTAAAGAGGTAACAAAAAGATGCCGCTTGCGGTCGAGCCGCAAAGACAAAAAAATAACGCTGAACCCAAAACCAATCGGGTCCGGCGTTACGCTGGTGCACCTGACAGGAATCGAACCTGCACTTTCTTTCAAAAATATGGACCTGATGGTAATGTCCTCTCGGTGCAAATTACATCTCAACCATTATCGGCGACCGTAATTTTTCTGTCTCAGTAATAGCCCTCCAATTTTCTTTTCAGCGTTACTTTATCCTGAGTGTACTGCTTTTTTACCGAATCTGCATACTCGGCAAAAGCACGGCACAGCAACGGATGCTCTAAGAAAATCGTGAAGAAGGGTGCTTTTAATCGGCTGACGGCAACGCTTTTTTCGGAAATAATGAGATGCACATCCAAAAAACTCGGTTCGGGCAAAGGATAAAATCTGTATTTTGTGTTGTCTAAAAGATGGATTATGTTTTTTGAATGTTCTGCAAATTCCTGCGGAGAATAAGGCGTCGATAGAAATTCCGGATATACTTTTCCGTTAAATAAGTCCTCATCACTTGGTAAAGGTGCACACTCATGAAAATGTCCTGACGACAATGCTTTACCGAAGAAACATTTCATTTGTTTGTAAATATCGTCGGCGTCACCGACTTCAACTTTTAATTCAGAGTGATTAATGTATTCCGAGAAAAGACTTTCCGGCATTGAGAATACGGTGGGGCTGCTGCTTAAAACCGTAATATCGGACGAAAACATTTCAAACTGAGAAAAATCGGCGGTTTTGCATATTCTGATGAGACGGTGCGCTTTGCCGAGAAGCGTATCAAAGAACTGACGGCACAGATTTATCTTTTCGGGTTCGGTTACGTACAGATAATTTCCGTTTTCGTTTTCCGTGCCGACAATATTGTTTCCGTAAATAGACGCGTAGCCGGGGCATAAAAACAGTGTTGTTGAAAAATTTGTGTTTTTCTGTCCGTCAAGGTAAAATGATTCAATTTGTCCCGACGGGTAAAGAGGAAGCCAACTGCGAATTGCTTCGCCGATTTCGGTAAGATTTCGTTCAATATTATGAATGATATGAATTTTCACGCCGCTTGTTACACACCCGATCATCAGCGACATCCATTTTGCCTGAAAAACTTTGTCTGCGGTAATCCAATCAATATTTTGGTCGGAGTATAAATATAAATCGGGTTCTTTTCTTTCTATAACATTTCCGAGAAAGCGAATAACGGCAGTTTGCAAGCCCGTTATCCCGTGATAGAGCGGACTATTATCACTTAAAGCTGTTTTATCTACCGCTGTTTCAAAGGACATAGGAGGTTTTATTATATCGCCGGAAAACGAGCCGATTTGGTCAACCATACCGACAACAAAGGATGAAACCGTGCTGTCCTCCGAAAGGAAAAGCCATGAATACAGCTCTTTTTCCCAATCCGTATCGTTACGGAAATTTTCGGGCGATATGTTCATTATTTTTGCAAGCTTCAAAAGGTTCTTTTGGTCTTTGAGCCGGCTGTAAAGAACACGGCACATTTCCTCTGTAAGCTTACTGTTTGATATGGGTGTACGCAGTCCGTTGCGGAAACGGCTTATATATGATGGGTCAATGTTAAGGAGCCTTCCGAAACGAACATTGGAAAATTCCGCCAAATCAAGTATTGCGGAAAAGCGCTGCCCGAATTTATCGTGAGTATGTGAAACCGCGGGCACTTCTTTGCGGGCTTTTATCGGATTTTCTCCGTCATAAAGCCAACGCATTATCTCGCCGTTGATTTGCTCTGCGGAAAATGAAGCGGAACAGCCGATTTCATTCAAAATATCTTCTGTTTTTCCATGCTCGTCAGCAAACGAATAAATAGCCAAAACAATTCTCGACGCGCTTTTTCCGCCGTTTTGCGGTACACGGCTTCCCTTACAAATACGGTCAACCGCAGAACGGTCGCACCCGATGATACCGGAAATATCGGTTGGCTTTGCGCCGATTATTTTCATGATTTTGTTTAATCGTTCCGTAAACATAGCCGTCTCCCTTGTTTTTTATTATCATATCATAATTTTTTTATTAAAACAATAACTGCCGCACAATTTGTCAATGACAATACTGTGGCAGTTATTGTATACGTTAAAAATGTATATTATAATTAAAGCACATAAACAGAGAGGTGGATACTATGTTTTTCGGTCAATTCGGCAAAGGAAACAGAAACAGCTCAACTACCCGCAAATATGGCGGAGCAAGGTATGATGCGGCTGAAAAAACAAACACTAAACAGGATTTGCAAAAGGTGATTCAGAATCCCGCCAAGGCGATAACCGCATTTTTGCTTGCACTTTCGCTTCTTGCGGGAGTATGCTTTAATACGCCGTTAATTGCTGTTTCTTTGGATAACGGAGCGTCGTCTTACAGCGATAATAATTCACAGACCGAAGAACAGGAAATAACAGTCGATAATAATGAAAGCAAGCCTGCCGAAGAAGACTCCGGCAACGGCGGTGCCTCTTTGGGCTCGGCGGCAAAAGCCCCGACGCTTGATAAACCGGGCACAAGGGACGACACCGTGGTTATTACAGGGGATAGCACCGCCCCTACCACACCCGATAAGCCTAAAGACACGGTCTCGTCGGAGCCTGAAACTGATTTTGACGAGAATTTTCCTTATGCCCCCAAAATAAGCTTTGGCACAGGCAGCGGACTTTATGCCAGGTGGGGTAACAGCGAACTTGCAAATGAGTATTATTTGCTGCCCGACGATACCGTAACAATAACAGCCTCAAATGAACCCGAGGGTTCAAAGATATATTTCACAGGGTCTAATTCTGCCATTGATGCATATAAAGCAGACCCGGAATTTGATTTTTCCGCAGAAAACAGCGGTTGGACAGAATATGTAGACAGCGTAAAAATTCAGTTTAACGATAACTATGCCCGCGTCGGCGCGGTTATGACCAACGCAAACGACAGAGCCATAAAAGGAACATTTATAAGCACTAATTTCTGGGAGCTTAATTGCGAGCGCAAAATCGGTATTTACGGTACCGCCGGAAATTATAATCTGCGAATGACCGATTACCTTAATCTCTCAGGCGCCACCTCTACTAACATCTCGCAGACTTATTATATCAATTTCGCTGTAAACGGCGACGTAGAAACGCCGAGCGCCGATAACTATAGCTTTGCGCTTTCCGACAGTGAACCCGCTTATTTAAATGAATATCTTGATAATCTAACCGGAGAGGTTTCTTTAAACTATTCGGGAATTTGTGTTTATTCAAAGTACGGCGAAGCGGTATATGCTTCTGACGCTTTGGCAGGCAGTACCGCCTTAAAGCTTACTCCGTCAATTGTTTTTACCAATTACTATGACGGCAGTAATATCCTTTATTATCCCTGCTTATTAAATTACCGAATTGTTTACGGCGGTAATTTTGATAAGGTTTATTACGGCGTCGGAAAAATCGGTGACGCCGAATCTCTCAACGGTTGGAACGAGGGATATGGGTATATAAATATAGACGGTGATATTGACGCCGCAGACGTGGCGTTATATGCCGTTTTGTGGGACAGCGCAAATAATACCGGCTACACAAAGGAAGACGGCTCGTTAGTAATTTTTGAAAAACCGCTTATCCGTGTGGGCGATACCGTAATTTCGGGTGACGGAGACAGCACCGATACCGCAATTTCTGCCATTACGCTTGAGAGCGTAGGCGTTCCGGAAGGGTACGATTCCCAAATATACTATACCCTTGACGGAAGCGATCCTGACTGGTACGGCACATTATATAAAGGCCCTATAAGCATTGCAAATTATGCCAAAGGCGATGTTGTTACGGTTAAGGCGCAAACACGCCTCACGGGCAGAAGCAACTCAATCGAGGGTGCGGTTGCCGAGAAAAATATAACCGTAACCGAAACCGCTCCGATTTTTTCCGCCGAAAACGGTTTGGTAACACTTGCTAACGACGGCGGCGCTATTTATTACACTACCGACGGAAGCGATCCCAAATCCTCTGCTACAAGAGTTGAATATTCCGCGCCCATAGATACCAATGGTCTTAACAGGCTTATCAGTGCGGTAACCTATAATGACGGAAAGTATTCTGCCGTATCCAAAAAAGTTGCAAAGTGCGGCGATTATAAAATCGGTACGCCTGATTTGCCGTATTCCTCAAACGGCAATTTGACCGAATTCTATGTAAGTAACATTACCGATAATACAGGAAATTATATCGATGTTACCCAGGATATTACCTTTACCCTAAAAGAGCCGGGTATTGTTTCCTTTGATATGATTTATGATAATATCAAGGAAGACGGTTACAGCGGATACAGAATTTATCACCCGCAAATAAAAAATTCCGACAACAGCATATCATATACCTTTGACCGTTATGATACCGACGGCGGCTTCGGTCATTATTACATAGACAAAAAGGCATTGCCGGCGGGCGACTATACAATAACCGTTGCGGCTGATAACGACTGTGTATTTAAAGTTAAGATTAAAAATATCGCAATAGACCGTGAAGACAAGGTCTTGTTCTCGGGCTACAGAAATGCTATAGGCGACACCTATTTTTCGGATTCCGGAAATCATCTCCGTGTTGATACGGTTAAGGAAAACGCCGTTATTTACTATAATTTCACTACAGACGGTTCGACGCCTGCCGACCCAACGCTTGACAGCGCGTCGGCGAATCCCGGCAGTTCCATAATATATCTCGGCAGTGAAAAACCGCGCGTAAAGGTTAAGGCGGCGGTTTACGACCCCCAATCGGGCGAGCTGGGAAACACCTACTACGGATACTTCGTCTATGTGGGCAACTTCGATATTTATGCAACCGACGGTGAAGGCAACAGAACTCAGGTCGGGTATGATAGTAATGTCGGTACTTATGATGTAATTTACGATAAGACGGGTAAGTTATATATAAGTATGACCGATTTTAAGGAATTCTTCCCGAATTCGGATATCAGCGTTCAATATTACTTCACTCTCGGACGTTACGAAAGTGTGTTCGATCGTTATGATAACAATAAGCTAAACATTAATGCCCGTGAATATACACCCGGTCAAAAAATTACATTAGAAGATATCGGAGTTTATTTTGATACCGATTACAGAAAAACATGGGATTTTGATGTTAAAGCAGGTGCCATAGTTACCGTAGACGGAACGGCATATTGCTTTAATTCCGAGAATTACACCAATATCCGCAGTATGCCTGCATTGCCCAATGTCAAGGTAAACGGTTCTGTCATCACCCTTTCCACCGAATCGCTGGGTGCAAAGCTTTATTATTCGTTTAATTATGATACACCTATAGCGCAACCTGCGTATAATATGACCGAGTACACGGGTCCGATTGATTTTGACCGCAATATAGCCTTTACCGCCGTTGCGGTTTGGGAATCGGCGGCAACATCTTGGGGTTGCTGTTACGGTATTTCTTATAAGGAAAAAGCGCAGTTTATCGAATGTGAGACTGTTGAGTCGTTCAGCGTACCTGAGCTAACAGCTTCAAATCAGTATTCCGATGAATATTATATTCCGATTACCGCCGGCGGGGTATCCCAGTCGGTAGATATAACCGTGCCTGCGGGCATTAAATATCAGTTTTATAAATTGCGCACAATTAATGAAAACGGCTTTAATTCCGAATGCGAAGCGCTTATCAAGCTCCAAAAAAAGGTTGACGGCGTTTATGTTACGGCGGACGATTGCTGGTATAACATTCCTTATAACGAATGTATCTGGTACACCGACGGCCCGTTTATCACATCGGGCGAATGGCGGCTGACCTTCTCGGCTGTATCCAATTCCGCAGTCGGTAAGAAAGCTATTATCTACCTTTGTTTGCGCGCGGAAAACAATGAAGAGGATTTCACTTATCCCCGCCTCAGCGGTATTAAGGTAACGCCGAAAATGGACGGTATGTATATTGATGTGAACGATATCGTTATACCTGACGGTACTGTTGACGAGCTTTATACATACATAACCGTTAATAAGGGCAAATCTATCGCAGACATTGCCGGAGAGGGCGCTACTGAACAACAGGCCAAGGCGGTTATAAAAGCATATCTTGAGGATAACAGCAATTATGACTATGTAAGCGTATGGCGCAGAGCAAGAAACAGCTCCGGATTTAGCCATGTTAGGGATATAAACGCCGGCGATAACTGGCAGTGGACGGATTTAAGTGATAATCTCGAAGCGAATACCGAATATGTTTATATGGCGGAGATTTATCCGAAACACGAATGGAATACATGGACTTATAATGTCTTTGACCGTCACGATAATTACGGATGGTTCAGAACCGAAATTTCCGATCCGCTTTATATACTGCCCGAGGATAACGAAAACCCCGTAATAACCTCATTCCGTTTCCTACAGGTAGGCGATTTAGAGATTGAAAGGATTTCAAAGGCCTGTACGATTTTTGCTACGGCTACCGATAATCAAAGAGTAAGAACCTATCGCCTTGAATACAAGCTTTCTTCGGATAGCGACGAAAAATACAGAAATATTGAAAACAGTGACTCGGCAACTAAAGAGCTTTCATATTATAAACCACTCAAATATGTTGAGCTTATTCCGGGTCAGGAATATACCTTCAGATTTACCGTAACAGACGCTAACGGAAACTCCCATGTTGAGTTTTTCACGGCGGTTGCCGAGGATATTCCCGCGCCGCAGGACTTCACCGTTACAAAGGATTCTTCAAGCATAATTATCACATGGACGCCTAAAAAGGGTTATAGCTTTTCATACGATATTTATGATACTAACGGACGTTCAATTAAAAGCGGCGCCTGGTATGATTATGACAGCACTTCGTCCGAAAACGGGTATTTACGGTATTATATTGACCCGACAAAGTATCCGACCTTTACCGTAAAGCAGAATCAGAGAGGTTACGGAAACTATAGCATCGACCTTGACTGCATATATAAGTATGAGCAGTCTGTGGGTGCCGACGACGAGGCGCCGATTATCACAGATATAAGACCGTATGACGTAAGCCACGGCGGATATGCCAACAGGCATACAAATGTTTGGGCAAAGGACGACGGCCGTTTATACAGCATAGAAATCGGATATTTTGTACGCTCAGGCGAAGAGGGCAGTTATGTTTATACCCTTGCCTCAGGCTTCCCCGAGCCTACAGTTTGCTATTATCCCACATATGATGTACCGTTTAACGGCGGTATGTGGTACCGTTTTCACTATGACTGCCGTAATGCCGCACCCGGCAAATACTATGCGGGCGTCAGGGTAACGGACACTGCGGGTAATACATCCGAGTGGAAGTATAGCGGTGAATTTACCGTAACAGCCAATGAAATCAAGCGAGACCCAATGCCACAGCTTAATGTAACGGCAGGCAGCGACCGCTTCTACATTGAGCCCTATCAGCCCTATTTCGACGAATACACAAGACAGAATATAATCGATACATTTGTGCCTTATTACGTGACCGTCGGACTTACCGAGGATATGATAAACGAATTCCTCGATAATATTTTAGATTACGCAAAGGTTGAATATCATTATATCCGTATTGACGGGAATTATGATGTTAACATTACCGACAAAATAGAAAACGGCGAGTTCACATATCAATTTACAAATGGGGATAAGCTGCCTGTTTCGGGTAATATGTATTTCGATTGGTATTATCCTATACCCGACAGATATTACTGCTTCTATGTCAATTTAGTTAAGGACGCCTCTAAGGATATGGAGGCTTGGCAGAGCGATATTTTTGACGGAAGCGATCAGGTTTGGGTAACCTCGCTTCCCACTAAGCCGATTAAGCTACTTGACGACGTAGGCGCACCCGAAATAAGCGATATTATCAACACATCGGGCAGGGCTAATGTCGATAATTCATCTGTTATATCTGTCAATGTGACCGATGACCAGCTTATAAAAGAGGTAGTAATAGAATACCGTGTAAACGGCGGAAGCTGGTTAATTGCCAATCCCGACACATTTTGGCACAACGGCGGATATTCAATGACTGATTTTGAGTCCGAAAGGGTATCCTCGGTTACCGCTTCAATCAAAATCAGCTGGACGAGATATAACGATAAGGGTGATTATAACAGCGAGTACAGATTTTCTGACCTCCAAAACGGCGATACCGTTGAGATTAGGGCTTACGCAGTTGACTGGCACGGCAACAAATCACCCGTTAAAACCGCAACATATACATATATAAAGATTGACCCGCCGACGGGTCTTGCCGTTATGCCCGGAAATGCCGAAGCCACGGTTAGCTGGGACAAGGTAAAGCTTCCCGAGGGCATTCTTGAAGGCACACCGGAATACGGCTACAGAGTCTATACCTACAAAACCGATGGAGACAGCCTGTTCTCCGAAACCGATGTTTCTGCCGGCGTTACAACTGCCGTAATACCGCTTGATGCGGTTAGATATACAGGCTCGTACTATTTTAAGGTATCTGTATTGACAGCAACCGGCGGTCTCGGCGATAAAAGTGAGAAAACGGCAGATATTACTCCCAATAAGGATAATACACCGCCGACCGGAACGTTTACCGAGGAAACCACCCTGCTTGCCGGAACAAATACCGAAGGTAATATACGCTTCCGTATAAACGCAAAAGATAATAACTTTATAAAGACGGTTCTTGTGACCGTAATCGACGCCGACGGCAACAGCTATGCTAAATGGCTTTATGATACGGTAAACGGCGACAATTATTTCTGGGGCTATTATTCAAACTATCATTACGGTAATATAGGCGCCGTCTTCGGTGAAAGCGGCACCATAAATACCCTTGACCTCGGGGCTTTGGCTGATATTGCCGCACTTACCGACCAAAACGGCAGGAAGTATATTCCCGACGGAGTTTATAAGCTTACCCTTACGGTTACCGATTTCTCCGACCTTACTTACTACTTTGAAACGGCAATAACGGTTGATAATTCCGCGCCTGATATAAGCGGCGGTTCAATCGGCACAGAGGTATCGGTTAAAATATCGAATTCTTCATACCGTTATGAATATCTTGCGGCAGATATAAGCTGGTCGATACCCGAGGATACCGAAGCATTAGCCTCGTTAGAGCTTCGCCGTTTCGAGTTTTCGGAGCTAACAGAGGCTCAAAAGCTTGTTGCCGACCCGAAAAACTATGTAAATAAGTATTACAGCAGTGTAATATCAACCGACCCGAATGCGAGAAGCATCGAAAACCAATTATCCTCAGGCAGATATTATGTTTATCTGTTAAGCGCGACAGATATTGCAGGAAACCGCAGTAATTACCTTGTTTCCGATATTATATATGCCGCCGAAAAGAATTATGATATATCGGTAAAGGTGAACGGTTCTGCCGAATTTACAGGCGTTATGCTCGGCGATAAGCTCACGATAACCGTAACTTCTACTATTGCAAAGCAGGGTGTTGTTTTAAGGCTTTACAGAGTAGTGGATAACTACCGCTATTGGTTTGCCGACGGCGTATTTGACGCAAACGGTAAAGCTGCCGTTGAATTTACCGTGCCTGCCACTAATTCCGATTGGATGGGCACGCAGTATATCTACGCCGAGTATTACGGCAACGCCAACTTCGGAAGCAATATCAAAGAGCTTGAAATAGCGCTTAAGCTCTTAACTCCCGAATATATTACTTCCACATCGGAAATAGGCAAAATCAGTATTCGCTGGGGCAATGTTCCCAACAGCGAAAAATACCGTATATACAGAAGCACAAGCATTGACGGTATTATAAACGAGAGCAATTTTGTTGCCGAAACCATGTCCCGTTCTTATAATGATATTTCGGCAGACCTCGGCGTAAGGTACTACTACGCAGTCGTTGCGGTTGCAAGCTTTGCGGGAGAAGAGGTAACAAGCGTAGCCGCTGTGACAGATATCGCCGTCTCAATTATAAAGGACAATTCTGCTCCGTCCATAAATTCGGTTACTCCGAACGAAAAAACCCATATATCCAATAAACAAACATTCAGTATTTCGGCATACGATAACGTTAAGGTTTCGTCGATAGTTGTTGAATGGAAAAGCTATGACGATATTAACGCAGAGTTCAGCGATAAATTACTGACATATGACAGAGCCTTCAACGAAAACGGTATCACCGTTGATTTCTCAAGAGTACACGCAGGCGCTTCGCAAAACATATTCGTTCGTTTCCGTGTATTTGACATAGCCGGTAATAAGAGCGAATGGATAACAAATGCTTATGCGTTCGGCGATACGCTCTCAGCACCCTCAACCCTTAAAGCAGAACCCGGTGAGCGTAAAATAGCGCTCGGCTGGCAGTCTGTTTTAAGACTTGATGTGACAGGTTACCGTATTTACAGAGCGTTAAATGACGGTGATTATGAAATACTGGCAGATGTATCTCCCTTAGTAAGCGTATATGTTGACGACGAGCTCGACCCGAAAATTGCATACAGATATAAGGTGTGTGCGCTTTCAGGCGAAAATGAGGGCGGCTTTACCTCTGAGGTTATTGCCAGACCTGACGAGCAATCGACTCCGCCGACGGTAATTTACCTTGACCCGTTGCGTTCTTCAAGCTTTAACGGCGATTTGACCGTTACTGCGGTAGCGTCCGACAGGATAGGTATTAACCGTTTTGAGTTCCAGTATGCATATCTCGGCACAAATGCAACCGTAGAGCCCGACGATAATTCGGTATGGCATTCCGCCGCCGTTGTTACCGAGGGAATTGAGCGTGACAACGATGTTGACGATACCATGCTTGCAGGTATAGGACACAGTGCGTTTAAAGCCTCTGCGGTAATTGATTTCAGCACCCTTTCGGGACTTGAAGAGGGGGCTTGGTTTGCCGTGCGTGTAAGGGCAGAGAACAACGGCGGCGCACAGTACGCTTCGGCATGGTATTATGCAAAATATAAATACGATTCCTTGCCGCCTTCGGCTCCGAGCGACTTAAAGGCGGCAGACTCCATGAGCGGAGGCTGTATAACCTTAAGCTTCAAGGTTCCCGCAACAGATGTTTACTATACAAGCATACTCCGTTCAACCGATCCGAATGCCGACCCGTTAACCCTTGAAAGCGTAGGGGAAACTGCGTCGGGAAGCTTCTCCGACACAGGTCTTACCGACGGTACAAGGTATTATTACTGGTTCCGTTCTGTAGACAGAGCCGGCAATATTTCCGCACCCGTAGGTCCTGTAAGCGCTGTGCCTACATCGGTATTCAGCCTTGAGTTTAAGTCGGTTATGACCGATGTTGCAGTACCTGCCGCCGGAAAACCGATGAAAATAACCGTCAACTTTACAAATAACGGCCCTGCAAAGGCAGAGGGCACATTGACCCTTACCGTTAATTTCGGTTCTGATACCTTGACTGTAGGTTCAAAGAGCTTCTACGGTCTTGCTCCCGGAAACCATAATTATACATTTGATTTCACAGTTCCCGACAACGCAACATCACTTGTATTTACTGCCGAGGCGTGCGCAAAGGATATTGTTACAGGTGAATATTCGGTAAATCACGCTCCCCGTCCGGTTATTACCGCAAAACCGCAGGTGGATTCTTCGAGCACCGAGGACTACAGCGCCGAAAAATCAACCGATATAGATAACGGCGAAACCGAAAACCTTACATTTGTATGGGATATGGGCGACGGTACCGTTAAAAACGGAAAGAATATTTCCCATCGCTATTTAACCCCCGGCGACTATGCGGTAACGCTTACCGCCGTTGACCAAAGGGGCGCTTCCTCGTCTGTTACAAAAACAGTTAAGGTTATAGATACTCGCCCCGACCTGATTATATCGTCTATCGCTGTTTACAGAAAAGGTGCGACAGACGGCGACTTTACCCTTGTTAACGGTGAAAATACAATAAAGGAAAACGATACCGTTCGTATAGACGCCTGCGTTACAAACAGCGCCACGGCTTACGGTGTGGTTTCTGCCGATATGTCGTTCCTTACCGGCTTCTATCTTAACGGCATATACAGAGGCTATCAGACGGTAAGCGGGGGAATTGCCGTAGGCGGACAGGTGACCGTTTCCTTTACCTATACTGCCGAGACCGGCACACAGATTATTAAGATAGTAGCAAACGATTTACTTGATACATTAAAAGAATCAAATAAACTAAACAATTCAAAAACCGAAAGTTATAATGCAAAGCAGACCGATTTTGCAGAGATAACCGTTTCTTCCGGTGATTGGAAAAACGCTGTTACGCTTGATAAAACCGCAACTCTTACCTCTGAAGAAAGTATAATTTATTCTGCAAATGTCCAAAACACCGGTAAGGCAAGCGCAACATTTAATGTTTCGCTTTATATAGACGGTTCGCTTAAAGATACCGTTTCGGTAACGCTGGAACCCGGAGTCTCAAGGGCGGTCAATTTCTACGAGGCGCCTACCCCCGGTAAGCATACCGTAATTATTTCTGCCGATGACCCGCTCCTTATCGAAACCGATTCAAGCGATAATGCCGTTTCCTTTGAAACGCATTCATTTACGGTAAATAAGGCGGAGATTTCCACCGAGCTTACCGTAGAATACCCTGTCGGTATGACCGGCGGCAGAATTGCACAGGGCGGTACCGTAACCCTTACCGCAACCCTTACGCCCAATGCCGATATATCAAAGCCGATAAATGTTCGTTTCTATATTGACGGCACGATTATTAAGACCGTAAGGGTATCTGCGGACACCCTTAAAAAAGGCGTTCCTTACTCACAGGGACTTACTGCCAAGTGGGTAGTAACCGACGGTGTTCACAGTATAAGCGTTGTGACCGACTCCGATTTAGCCGTGCTCGACAAGGCTTCGGAAGACGGTACAGACAGCGTAAATATCACCGTAATCAAGCCTGATTTGTGGCTTTCGGATGTCTCCTTTGCACCCGCAGATACTGTTGAATGGGGCAACAGCGCAAGCTTCCTTGTTCGCGTATCAAACAGAAGCGTCGCCACGCTTTATCAGCCTTATATTCTAAAGCTCTGGGCAAATAAGCTTGATTCCGACGGTTCACCGACCAAATGGACTGTTGTAGATTCAGGAAACTACAACGGAATACAGGGCAACAGCACATCGGTGCAAATACTTAATTGGAATCCGTCTTCTTCCGGTAAATGGCGGCTTATGATAACCCTTGAAAAGGGAAGCGGCGCCGATTTTGAAACAACATATTATGAGCCTCTTGATTGGGATACGGTTGATACCGCTTTCGGTAGCTATATTTACAGCTATGAATTTACTGTTAAAGACGGTCTTACCCTTGCGGTTACTCCCAATAAAGACGGCGAGGACGCTGATTTCGGAGCTAATATATTTGTAGGCTCGAGCTATTCGATTGATGTAACAGGGGAAATGTCATTAGCTTCCCGTCCGGGCACATTGCTTACAAGCGTTGGCGACGGCGCAATGATTTCTGTTCGCCTTGTAAGTAATGACGACAGCAATGAATACCGTGAAGCGGTACTTACGGATAAGGGCGTAGGTAAATTCAGCGGCAAAATACTTACCGAGGGACTAAAGAGCGGTATGTATACCCTTAAATATTCAGCTCAGGGTGCTTCGTATGTTGCAACCTATGAAACCCAGATAATGTTTATCGACGATATCGTAGGCAGTATAAGCACCGCAACAAATACATTCACTGTCGGCGAAGTTGTTACAATAACAGGTAACGCAGGCGTCGGCAATACCCCATATACGGGAACTATTGTCCTGAATATGAACCTTGCGCCGTATTACGGCGAGAAACTGCCTGACGGAGCCGAGGTAAACGGTAAAGTTCCCGACCAGTATGAAAACTTCTATCGCGGCGAGAAGATTATATTCCTTACCGCCGATGAAAACGGAAATTTCACCTATTCGTTCAAAACTGCAAAGAGTGACGCCGGAAAATGGAGTATCAACGCCTATGCCTTTGAAAAATTATTCGGAAGCGGTATCAAGGCAAGCGATATAACCGTTTACGGTATGGAAACCAAGCCCACCGCCACAACCGTTACAGCGGCAAAGAATACCGACTTTAGCACTAAGATAAATCTTTATAACAGTGCGTGGGACGGTGAATTCGGCGACCTTACCGGTGTTTCCGCCGTACTCCTTAACGGTAATGACTATGACGGAATTACGGCTGTCCTTGATACATCAACCGTCAAATCAACCCTTGCGGCAGGCGAATATTTCCCGATAACAGTCAACTTCTTTACCGACGAGGACTGCGCCGATACTGCTGAATTTGTAATTCAGTTCTCATCTATAGAGAGAGCAACCGCAACCGCTACGGTGGTTTTGAGTATGCGGCCGGGCGTTCCGAAGCTTTATGCCGATACCAAAGCGATTACTGCGGCAGCCAATCCCGGTACAACCGTTAAAAAGACGGTTACTGTTACAAACAAAGGCATTGCCACTATGAAGAATATAGTGGTAAAAAACGGGTCTTTGGGCTTTATTAAAGCGGGAGAACCGAGTAAAACTACCCTTGCTCCGGGTGAAAGCCTTACGCTTGATATAATAATGGCGCCGACATCTTCGGTTTCCTTCGGTAAATATCAGGATACCGTTACGGTAACCAACGGTGCAGTATCACTTGAAATTCCTGTCGGACTTGAGGTTACCGCACTTGAATACGGTTCTGCTCAATTCAAGATCCGTGACGACTTCGGCGACAATGTCGGGGGAGCCGTTATAACGCTATACGGGCGGGATCCGTATATTCAGTATATAAACGGTAAAGAAAGCGTATATTATCTCAATTATTCGATTACAACCGATGAAAACGGCATTGCCTATATTTACGATAAGCCTATAGGCGTTTATGATTACACCGTAGCGGCAAAGGGCAAACAGACATATACAGGCGAGTTCACCCTTATGCCGATGACGCAGCCTGTATACGAAGAGGTAATCCTTACCACCAATCCCGTTGAAATCAGTTGGTCTGTTACCGAAACTACGATAGTAGATGAATATGAGATAGAATTATCGGTAGATTTGGGCGTTAAAATTCCTGAGCCGAAGCTCGGAAGCACAATGCCTTGGTTCACTATTGCTAAAAATATTCAGAGCGCCGCTGTTATCGAAACAAAAATCGTTAACAACAGCCTTATTGATGTAATCGACGCAGTTGCTGTAATTGAGGGTAACGCAAGCGGAATATCGGTTGTAGGCGGCGGATTTATAGGCACAATACCGGCAATGTCCAATGCAACCGTACAGCTGCTTGTTCAGCCGGGATATTACGACCTGCCTACCTTTGCAGAGGATAATTCATCTGCGCTTAAAGTAGCCTTGAGGGTTACGGGAAGCTATGTAAGCTTTGATGAGGATACCGGTTTGCCGGTATATCCTGCAAAGACTACCGAGGTTAAGGTTCCGATTTACAACCCGGGCAAACAAAAGGTAAATATGGAGGTCGTAACCAACGACGGTAAAAAAGAGCAAATTGAGGTACAGATGCCTGAAGACAGTGGTTTGGAAGAGCTTGATTACTTTATCTTCCAAAATGAAACAGGCGACAGAATCAAAAAGGATGAGTCTGCTTCGGGCGGTGTATACGAAGTCGTTAAGTTTTCACTTTCTCAGACTGCGTCTCTTGAACGCCAAGCCTTCGACGCAGAGCTTAAAATCACAAACAATTATCCTAATTACGCTCTTGAAAACCTCACAACAGAGGTAGTTATCAAGTATACCGACCCCGAAACGAATGAAGTGTCCTATATTACCGACAATGTATATATTATTCAGATGCAGGGCGCCGCATCTTCGAGTATTGATTCGGGTGCAACCTATAACGGAAAGTGGAAAATCATACCGGGTATCGGTATGGGCGGCGAACAGGGTAGAAAATACGAGATATTTGCCAGAATTTCCTATACAGTAAACGGTAAGCTTGTAACTACATCTACCGACTCGGTTGAAATAAGCGTTAATCCTCAGCCAAGGCTTGTAGTTGACTATTATTTGCCGCATAAGATTTACCCGAATTCAAGCTTCCGTCTGGGAGTATCTGTTACCAATATGGGTACGGGTACCGCCAAGAATGTCATACTTGATTCAAGTCAGCTTGATATTGTTTCAAATACTTCGGGACTTAAATCGGTTTGGGAAATTGTAAGCTCGTCCTTCGGTTCGCATAATGCCAATTCGTTCCGTTTGGTACTCGGCGATATTCCCGGTGTAAATAACCGCCTTGCAGATGACGGCAGTGATTTGCCTAACACGGTTTGGGGTTACTTTACAATACTCTGGACAATGCCTGAGCTTCAAGAAGAATATCTTAAAGATGTTTTCGGTGTTATCAATAACTTTACGGCGTCGATCACACATAAGCCTTATGAGGGAGTAGAGCTTGACTCGCTTATAGACGAGGTCAATACACACATTGTTGCGAGGGACGGCGTAAGCATACTTGATGATACTTCGGGTGAATATACCGACTCTATGTCGGTAATAGTAGGCTCAAACGGTCTGCCGGAATCAATACGCAATACCGAAACGAATGTTAGCGTAAATGTATTTGTTCCGGAGGGACTCAGCGGAAATAAGAGCGGGGAAGATACATATACATTCACTGCTCCTATAGATGCTGCAGTTAAGACCGATGAAAACTCTATGCTCCGCTATCAGATACTTATGCTCGGAGAATCTAAGGATTTTTCAGGCGAAAACATTTCTGCTGTTTACCGCTACAATACCGCTGATATGAGCGGAGAACCCTCTACTCTTTCATTCTCTAATTATTGGAAAGATACCTATACGGTAGATGGCGAGGATAAAGACCTGCTTTATGTTGTAGATGAAATTCTCCGTGATGAAAACGGCAATATTCTGCCTCGCTATTATAAGGTAGTCTACGGTTCCGCAACAGAGGTTACCGAAATCAAGACAAGCCACATCGCCTATCTTGAAGAGGAAAATTCACTTGAAGAGGAAAATACGCTTAAACGCAATGCAGTATATTATGATACCGGTAAATTCCACGATGAGGATGATACCGTTCCGCTCGGCGTTCAGGCAACCGTGTATAATTCCGGCAAAAACCCCGAAAGCGTAATGGTATATCTGTTCAGAGCACCTGTAATCAGCGGTAAAACAGGAAACTTCACGCTTGTGGATAAGAAGTCGGTTACGGTCAATTCTTACAATAAACAGTTTGTTTACTTCGGTATTGACCTTTATGCCAATGCAGAAATGCCGGCAGGCACCTATGAATTCCGTGCCGGTACTTCTCCAAACCCTGAAATCTATTCTGTAACTACTCAAACGGTAATAAACGCATTGCCGACTGCTAACGCCGGTGTTGACTATAATGCAACGGTTAATAAAACGGTTGTATTTGACGGTTCCCGCAGTTACGATGCCGACGGTCAGATAAAGAGCTATTTATGGGAATTCGGCGACGGTTCTTCCGGTTGGGGAATTGCGCCTACCCACATTTATACCGCTTCCGGTACATATATTGTTACGCTAACCGTTACAGATGATAACGGTACGGCGAATGCTCTTATTACCAAGGGATACAATGAGGAAGGCCTGCCTACCGATTCCTATGCAACCCATAATGTTATGGTTACCGTAAATGACGATAGACCTGACCTTATTATAGTTCCCGATATTCTTACAGACTCTGTCGGTAAAGGTCTTGAAATTACTGTTAGCGGCGAGCCGGTATCCGGGACTAATACAGCCCACGAGGGCGAAGAGGTAGTAATCTATGCAAGGGTTATGAACGATAAACCCGAAAACCCGATTCCGTCAAGCTTTATTGTCAGCCTTTACAAAGACGATGTGTATTTAGGCTATCAAAGAATAACGGGCGTATATGAGAAAACTTATGTTATCGGCGGTGAATCACGCACCGTTCAGTGTGCCGATGTTAGATTTACCGATACAGCAACCGATAATCAGTCTCACGTTTATACCGTAAGGGCAAATGATGTATCTGTTGCCTTTGACGAAGCGGATATGTTCAATAATCAGCGCAGTCAGATTGTTTACGGTGCTTCCGGTCGTACAGTATTCCCGAATATCGGAATTACCGCCGTTAACTTCCAAGGTAAATCGCTCAAAAACGGCGCCACAGCCGCAAGGGCTATGAGTATTGCGTCGGGTAAGGCTATATCGTTTGATATAACACTTAAAAACTCGGGCAACGATTATACCGGCGAATTTCCGCTTACTGCGCGCATAAACGGTAAATGGGCGGCAAGCGAGCTTGTTTCCTCGTTGGCGCCCGGCGAATCGACAACGGTTACAATCAGCTTTGTGCCGGAGGACGGCAGCTCGCAGGTTATAACCTTTACGGCGGACGGTCCTTATCCCCGCACGCTCGACATTGACCGTGCGGATAATACGTGGACATATAACGTCGGAACGATAAATGTTGAAAAATCAGATTTGACCGTTGAAGATGTAATCATAACGGTTGACGGCACCGACGCTTTGATAACCGCTATAGTCAAGAATGTGGGAACTGCCGATACGGAAACCGGTTCAACCGTGACCTATTACGCAGACGAGCGTTATCTGGGTGCCGCTCTTGTGGGTTCGCTTCTTGTAGGTGAAACAAAAGAAGTTAAGTTTACCTGGAAAAACTATGAAGCCGCGAACAGAATAACCGCCGTATGCGACGCAATGTCGGTAATTGATGAGTCGAACGAGCTCAACAATACCCATACTGCCAAGGCTGAAGACGGCAATGTTATAGAAACCCGTGCTATGCCGGCGCTCAAGGTTACCAAGGTATCAACAACCGGTTCTGCCTCATACGGCGCGGCAATGCAGACCAAGATAACGATTAAAAATATCGGAAACGGCGAGTCTGTAGGCACATTTAAGGTATCGCTCTTCGCGCAGGGTATTCTGGTCGGCGAAGCGCTTGTTACCCGTTCAATACTCCCGGGTGCTACCGCCGAAGCCACCGTCGATTGGATAGCAAATGTTTTGCCGACGGGTGAATACAAAATAACCGCACTCGCCGACTCTGAGTACAACATTGTTATGTCATCTCGCTCGGGTGTACGGTGCGATGAAATTATAAATGTATCGGACGGCGTCAGCATTACTGTAGAAAACAGCGCCGATTACTTAACGCAAAACAGTGATAATAAGATTACAATAGATCTTATCCGTTCGGACGGTAAGACCGATAACGGAAATGCTACTGTTATTGTTAAGGTTGACGGTACTGAGGTTATATCCACCGCAGTGTATAATCCTTCAATCGACCGCTATATTGCGAATATCGACCTTACAAAGGTATCTTTAGGAGAGCACTGTATCATAGTAACTGCGCAAATAGGCGATATGCGAGATATTTGCGTATTTAAAACTAAAGTGGTACCCTCAATTTCGGTTACTGCCGATACCGACGCTTCTGTATACAAGACGGGAGATACCGTAACGGTAAGCGGTGTTACCGAAGGACTGTCCCCCGGCGATACTGTCGAAATCTCGATTACCGGCGATCAGGTATGGAAATATACTGCTTCAGTTTCAGCGGACGGTAAATACAGCAAAGAAATAGTCCTTCCCGCAAATGCCGGCGGTGCTATGAGAGTGGCTTCCACTATCAAAAATGCCGGCGCAGACAGAACCGCAAGCACCGATATATTTGTTTACGGCGGATACTTCACAACAGGAAGTACGGTTAGTATCACCGCAGGCGATATCGCAACCGTCAGAGGTTCGCTTGAGAACATCGGTTATCTCGATATGCGTAATGTTACCGTAAACGCAATTGTAAAGAGTCTTGATACCGATAATACCGTTTTGCCGACTGTTAGGTTTATGTCGGGCGGTTATGCCTTTGTTCTTACAGAGAAGAGCACGGATTTGCTTGAAGCTATAATCGACGGCGTTTCCGTAAACGGCAAGGGAATAGACTATAATGCGCTTGACTGTACTATGCAGATAGACGCTTCGGGCTGCGCTCCCGGAAAGTATGAGATAATTCTATCGGTTAAAGCTATTACAGATAAGGGCGAATATACCCTTAAAAAGACCGTTTCGGTTGAAGCTTTAGCACCTAAAGCGATTATGGATATTACAAACTTGAACCTTGCCAAGGATTATGAAGAAGATATGCTTCCCGACGAAAATCCGCTTGAGGTCAAGACCTCTGCCGCTCCCGGCGAATCTAAAACCTTCAGCTATAGAGTGGTAAATCTCGGCACAGGTAATCTTACGGGACTCAGCGCCAAGCTTGTCGATAAAAACGGCTGTTCGATTCCGTGGGCAAGCGTTGTTACGGTTGGCGGTTTGCCCTCAAAGGATGCTCTTACAACTACGGTTTATCCGTATTTCAAGGGTTATAATATCGGAACTGCCGAGGGAGCGGCACGTATATCCGTTACATTCTCACCGGAAGAATATGTAACATCAAGTAAGTATGAATTAACGCTTATAGTGAGCGCCGACGATGTTGATACGGTTAATATTCCGATGACGGTATATGTATCGGCACACGCAATCGGTACTAAAGTAATAAAGGTTGTAACAGCTGACGGTACGGTTATTACAGACGGAAAGGTTACGCTTTACGGTCCTGTGTCTTCGGCAAACAGCGTACAGCCCATCGACCCGAAAGCTTATACCGGCGAAATCAGCGGTTCCGTAACGGTCGGCAGTAATCTTTCCGCGGGCGGAACGGTACAGTTTACTAATATTCCGTCGGGAACATACAACATCAGCGTTACGGGCAACGGACTTAAAGCGGTTACCTCTCAAATCGAGGTTCTTCCGACAATTGATATGATTCCCGAACAGATAATTGTTGAACAACAGTTATTCATTATTAGCTCGTCTTCATCAACCGAAAAACGGATAGACTCCTTTAATACAAAGAACGACGCTTATGATGACGCAATGTATAAGCTCGAATTCGGCGGCGCATATGAATCCGAAAAGCCGGATATATTACCCGACTATCCGATAGATGAAATCGAGATTTCATATAATAACGGCAAGATTGCAAGCAGGCTTGCGATTATGAACTCCGATTTAACCGAGGGAAATGAAGCGCATAATATCACCGATGTAACGATAAGAATAAATCCCCGTGATATTCCGGCGCAGTATATTAAATTCAGAGGACCGGACGGACTGACCGATACCCTTAATGTCGGTACGCTTTCTCCGCAGGAAACCTATGACTTTATATGGAATCTTGACCTTTCGGCATTGTATGTTGAAGCAACGGTTGAGCAAAGCGGTGTGAATTATATTCTCACATTGCCCCAAGGCTACAGCTGGAACGATTACTATTCTGCTTGGGATAAAGAAAACACCGTTATCGGCAAAAACGGATACCTTACCTCCCATCTCTACAATAAAGCGTCTGTTTCCGAGGACGGCAGGGTACTCACCGTTATCCCCACAAGCGAAAGCATAGGTGCGCCCGACAACAGAGTTCCGCTTTATACCGGGAATGTACCGAAGTTATATAAATTCGATATAGTAATTGAGGGTAGAAGCGCGCTTGAATTAGCGGAAGGCAGTACCACCGAGATGAAGAAGATTTCCCGCACAATACCGGTTCAAATCGACTATATACCCAATGGCTATTATCTTGGGGACAGCTGCGAATCGATGTATACAACCGAGCGTTTGGAGGGCGCCTTCTCGACAGGCTCCAATGCACATTCAAAGGTGTTCAGCAAGAAGCTTCTTTCGGGCTCGGGCACCGTGGCTGCGGCTAAAACCTCACCGAATAACGACGGTTTCCAAATAGGCTTCTCGCAGGATATTATTACAAGTGGGGACTATTCAAAGCTTACCGTTGGGTTTGAAAACCCGAGCAGCGTAGAAGCGATTGAAGAGCTCGAATTCAGAGTTATCGTATCCGATATGATGCCGGATGAAAACGGCAAAATGACGGCGGGAGCAAGCCTTAAGAACGCCGACTTCTATATTTCGCCGTCAATTGTAAAAGCAAGCGGAGTTAAGGGTTGGGATAATTTAAGCGAGGAACAAATTCTCGGTAATTTCTCTAACAGCAGCGGTGTTAATGTCGGAACCCTTCTTGCGGGCGGAAGCTTCGAACTGGACTTTGAGCTTGAGCCTGTTTCACAGCTTTACAGTAACGATATGTTCACATATCTTATTGATAGCGGTTATATGACCGCCGAAGAGGCAGTTGAAGCCGCCGCACGCATCAGAGCCTCGGCAGGAACAAGCTATGCTTGGGTAGAATACAGCTTCAAGCGGCAGGGAAGAACCGTTACGGGCGTTACACAGCCTGTAATGCAGAAGGTAAAGCTTCCGGCGGAAATTACATCATACGAAAATGTATTCCAGATTGATCCCGCTTCCGGCGTGTACTACGCCGTAGTAGTCCTTACCAATTCCGGTCTCGGTGCATCGGATGAAATTTTGCTTCCTGCGCCCGAGATACCGTCAATAAACGGTGAGAGAATAAGACTTTCGTCCTACCATACCGGCAATATAAGTGATTTCCCGAGCGACGACGCCACTCCGGAAGAGATTGCCCTCTGGTATAGCAGTTGGCAGGATAATCCGGTACCGTCGGAAATTAAACTCGAAGCTATACCGTCGGGAGAAAGCATTTATATCATCTACAAACTCAATGTAATCGGAAAATCCGACAATGGAATTCCTTCAACCTTGCCGCCAAACCCGATTGAATTACCCGAACCTACTAAAGCAAAGGAACCGGACTTCAAGCCGAGATTTTCTATCGACGGAAGAGAGGTCGGCAGCTGCACACCGGAACAGGAGGACGGCGGTTCTTATGCAAATCCCGCAAGAATGGAAGAGCTTATAGGCGAGATTGCAGACGGTTTGTCGATACTTATGTACTCAACCGTAGGCGATTACGGCGTAAGACTTGAGGATGCGTATACAAACGCCAAGCTTATGCAGACCGCAAAGGTTATTGTGGGTGTTCAGAAGTATCTTACATACATTTCGACGGTTGTAAACAGCGTGCTCAGCTCGGTCGGCGGACATCTTACAGAGATACCCTCATTCGCCGAAGACGATGATGACAGCTCCATACTCAGCGAGATGTTCCCCGGCACACTGCTTCTCGGCGCAGTATTTGACGCCGCCGACGGTGTTATAGGTCATATTCAGCCCTTTATGAACTCCATTAAGATCAGTCAGGCAAAGGTAAGCCAGGTTGAAACTGATCTCAGGCGCCTTAACAGCATCGGAAAGCTATCTGCCAACAATCGAGTTTATGAGGAATTAAAGGTTGCTCTTGCCGATCTCGATTCTAAAGTCAAGGACTTTACCGATATTGCAAACAGCTGTCTTCAGATTTATGACAATCTTATCAATATGGCGTGCGTTAAGCCTGAAAATTTACCGCAAATTGAAAACAGTTTGAATGGCATTATCAGTGATTGGACAAAAGCAATGGCGGATATTGGTATATTATACAGCAACCTGTTCATTACAATCCCCAACCTCCGCTTAGCGGCTATTGGTTGTCAGGCTACAGACATAAATAATTTCCGAAGCTATGACCGAACAATTGTAGATCTCAGTAATTTGTCCGTCACTCTCGGGTCTATTGCGAAGGCTTATATGGAACTTGATGCGGCCGTATTGGTTGTTAAAAGCCATATTATGTTAAATCATCATCTGCGCGGCGACTACGAAAAAGACGTTGATAAGATCTTGAAGGATTACAAGCTTGATATGCCTTGGGAAGCGGTAAAGGCCGCCTACGACAACGAAGACATCAAGGATAATTATCTGAGTACTATCTTTAAGGACCAGGTTGACGGAATTGATAAGCTCAGGGATATCTATAATGCAAAGGAGAGCTTCCGTTCACTTAAAGGCAAGGTTAACAAATTCTCTACCGCACTCGGTTCCGCATGGGATAAAGAGCCGTCTGCAATAATTGCAGTACTCGAAAATGAGGGTCTTGAGCTCGCAAGCGAATTTGAAGTGCTGAAGCCTTATGCACAGTTAATAGGTAACACCTTAAAGCTTATTCAGCTCGCCAAAGAAAAAGACGAGATGACCAAGGCGATGGGCGCTTTCGGGGACGCAACATTGCGACTCAACTATCATACCTACGAAGCAGTCCGTAAGGATACTTCCACCGGTGCGTTATCTAAGGATTCTTCGCTTGTATCTAATTTGATGAAGCTTATAGAGGAAGCGATTGAGCTTTCAAACGCTAAAGCACCCGGCGCATTCAAAAAGATTACAGACAGCGATAAAGCGGAAATCAAGAAATATCTTGTCCAATATCTTAATGTTCAAAGGGCGAAATATCAACGCAGTGAAGCGGCAGATTCAAATTGGATGAAAGCCCATGTCAGCGCCGTTATGGCAGCACTCTTTGAACAGGTTTATGTTGATGCGATAACCGAGCAGGCAACACCGGAGGATTTCCTCAAGTTTATGCAAAGCTCCGACAAGGTCGCGGCTAAGGACAAAACGCTTGACGGTTATCTCGATTCCACCCTCGAAAAGCAGATATTCCGCGATGTAAGACAGAAAGCCATTGCGAAATTAGAGGAAGCGCAGGCAATAGTAAGGTTCTATAACGAAAGGCTTGTTAAGAACTCCTCCTATCCTGTTAAAGAGGTGGTTCGTTACCTTGAGGAGCTTGCACAGAAGCTTAAGGGTTCGGCGGATATCGAACAATCCGTAACCCGCAGATATAAGGATCTCAATGTTTGGCAGCTTGATTCTGTAAGCAATACGGAGCTTTCAATCAGCACAAGCTATGTTTTGAGCTTCAGGGAATACCAGAAGGCACTTCTTTATACCGATATGATTAACGCCGAGAATACAATGGCTTATGTCGATTATATGACGGCAGGAGTGTATGACCTAATCGTTCGCTCTTCCCTTTTAGTCGTTACGATGAGTCCTAATGCCTTCTCTGCGGCTCTCGGTGCGTCGGCGTCAAGCACTTGGGACAGTCTATCCGAACAGGTATTCACAAAGCTTGATGAGGCATGGAGCGTCCGCTCCCAGCTGACGGCGAAATCTTTGGCAGAATTGGCGCTTATTATGGGTTCGACAGTTATGAAGGAAGCCGACGTTGTAACCGGAATCTACGATTTGATTGCGGCTCTTGATAACGCGGTTATATTCGACCCGCCGCTTAATACCGAGCTTGTAACATTTTCTATTAAAGATGTTGTTATACCTGAAGAAAGTGCTTCGGGTACCGGTGAGGTTCTCGTAATCTTCAGAAACGACGGCGAGAAGACGGTAGCCATAAGCCCGAGCGTATCAATTTATGCTTCCTCGGGTCAGGTATCTACAGTGGATTTCAGCAGTAACAGCATTATTATACCGGCAGGACAGACGGCAGAATTTAT
>JBJEOE010000011.1:0-4673 GCA_051880555.1 Acutalibacteraceae bacterium | reverse complement strand
CCTTGGGTATCATACCGCCCGAAATAGTGCCGTCACGGAACAGCTCCCCTGCTTCTTCAATATCAACGCAGGGAATAAGGGAATCGGGATCGTCCTTGTCCCGCAAAATCCCCTCGATATCGGTCATTGTAATAAGTCTTTCGGCGTTCATCGCCCCCGCAATGTATGCGGCGGCGGTGTCGGCGTTAATATTATATACATTTCCATCCCCGTCACAGCCGACGGTCGATACAACGGGGATATAATCGTGCTCTAAAAGGTCGATAATCGGCTCAACATTTACCTTTGTAATCTTGCCTACATATCCCAATTTTTCGTTTTTAGGCACAGCCTCAATCATATGACCGTCCATACCCGAAATGCCCATAGCCTTGCCGCCCTTTATTTCAAGAAGGTTGACAAGGCTTTTATTAATCTTACCCGCAAGCACCATCTGCACGACCTCGGCGGTTTCCTTATCGGTCACCCGAAGTCCGTCCACAAAAACCGACTCCTTGCCGATTTTTTTAAGCATATCGGTAATCTCGGGGCCGCCGCCGTGTACCAATACGACCTTTACGCCGATAAGGGAAAGGAGCACTATGTCCTCCATTACCTGCTGTTTTAGTTCCTCGTTAATCATAGCGTTGCCGCCGTACTTGATAACGACTATTTTTTTATAATATTTCTGAATATAAGGCAGCGCCTGAGTCAGTACCTCGGCACGCTGCGCGTTTGAAAGCTCAAGCGCCATTTTTATCACGTCCTATAGTCACCGTTTATTTTAACATAATCATATGTAAGGTCACAGCCCCACGCGGTGGAGGAATATTCGCCTGAATTAAGGCGTACTAAAATTTCAATCTCGTTCTCCAATAAAATTTCCTTGGCCTTTTCCTCGCTGAACGGAATACCCGCGCCGTTTTCACAGACAGCTATCTCCCCTTTTGCCGATTTAAAGGAAACGTCGATTTTATTAACATCAACCGCCGCGCCAGAGTAGCCTATCGCGCATAAAACGCGCCCCCAGTTAGCGTCCGCGCCGAACATAGCCGCCTTTGTAAGGGAGGAGCAGATAACCGATTTTGCCACCGTCTTTGCGGTTTCCTCTGTTTCAGCGCCCGAGACCTTACACTCGATAAGCTTTGTCGCGCCCTCGCCGTCCCCCGCAATTCTGCGGCAGAGATAGACCGTCACGGTGTTAAGGGCTTTCATAAAGGTATCAAAGTCCTCGCCCTCGGCAGTGATTTCTTCATTTTCCGCCATACCGTTTGCAAGCAATGTCACCATATCGTTAGTAGAGGTGTCGCCGTCAATGCTTATCATATTAAAGGTATTCTGTATGTCGCCCGAAAGCGCTTTTTTAAGCATTTCGGCGCTTATAGCGCAGTCGGTGGTTAAAAATACAAGCATTGTCGCCATATTCGGGTGAATCATACCCGAGCCCTTTGCGATACCGCCGATTTTGCATTCCTTGCCGCCGATATTAAAGGATACGGCGACCTCCTTAATTTTAGTGTCGGTGGTCATAATACCCTCTGCCGCCTGAACGCTTCCGTCCTTAGACAGCGCGCCTACAAGCTCGGGTATACCATTTTTAATCGGCTCAATATCGAGGGGCTGACCTATTACCCCCGTAGAGGCTACCACTATATCCTCGGCGGGAATATTAAGTTCTTTACCTAAAAGCTCACAGGTCTGCTCTGCAATCTCAATACCGTTCGCGTTGCAGGTATTGGCGTTTCCGCTGTTGCAAATTATAGCTCTTGCAAAGCCGTCCTTAATATGCTCCTTTGTAACGGTAAGGGGCGCGCCCTTTACAAGGTTTGTTGTGTAAACCGCGGCGGCTGTCGCACTTTTTTCGCTGAAAATAAGGGACAGATCCCGCTTTGAGCGGTTTTTCCTGATGCCGCAGTGTACCCCTGCCGCCTTAAAGCCCTTTGCGGCGCAAACGCCGCCCGAAATCATTTCCATTTTTTAACTCCTAAAATACTAATCCCGTAGTTTTATTTGCGCCCATTACTATATTCATACACTCTACCGCCGCACCCGAAGCGCCCTTGCCGAGGTTATCATAGCGGGAGATAAGCAAAATTCTGTCCTTATTGCCCGAGACCGAAATTTCCATACCGTCCCGGCCCTTAAGCCTATTTGCCGAGACAAAGCCGCCCTCATCAAAGTCCTCTTTATACCTTACAACAGGACCTACGTACTTTTCCTTATATATCTTTTTAATATCCTCCGCCGTACCGTTTATCTGACCTTTAAAAAGCGGAACTGTAACGGTCATACCGCTGTAAAAATCGGCTACAACGGGGGAAAATATAGGCTCGTTTTGAAGTCCGCAAACCGCCGTCATTTCGGGCAGATGCTTATGCTTTTGCGCTATTCCGTACTGTCTCGGAGCGGATAAAAGAGGATTTCTGTCCTCGCTTTCATACTCGGCAATCATTTTTTTGCCGCCGCCCGAATAGCCTGTTACCGAAAAGCAGGTAAGAAGCGCGTCTTTATCTAAAATCCCCGCCTTTATAAGCGGAAAAACAAGGGAGATAAAGCCGCTTGCGTGACAGCCCGGTACGGCTATGCGCTTAGAAGCCGCGATTTTTTGCTCCCTTTCAGCCGATAATTCGGGAAAGCCGTATACCCAATCGGGATTTGTACGGTGAGCGGTCGAGGTGTCGATTATAACCGTATTTTCGTTATCAACAAGTGATACCGCCTCTATAGCCGCCGCGTCGGGCAGACAGAGAAATGCAATATCCGCCGAATTAAGCGCCGCCTTACGCTCATTTATGTCTTTTCTTAATTCCTCCGAAAGGCGGATAAGCTCTATATCCTTCCTGCTTTCAAGCCGCTCGTAAATTCTAAGTCCCGTTGTACCTGCGCTTCCGTCAATAAATATTTTAGTCATTTGCCAAGAACTCCGTTAAAAATTTAAGCTGTTTGTCGGTCGAAGCCGCTCCCGTGCCGCCCGCCGAAATACGCTTTTCTACACAGGTATAAAGGGAGATTTCGTTATATAAATCATTATCAAACAGCGGATCAAGCTCCTTGTATTTGTCGAGCGGTACGGTCTCTAAAATAAGCCCGTTATCAATGCAGTAGGCGACAATTTCGCCCACCTTTTTGTAAGCCGTCCTAAAGGGCATACCCTTTTTAACCAGATAGTCCGCAAGGTCGGTCGCGTTTATAAAGCCCTTGCCCGCCGCCTTACGCATATTATCGGGCAAAACATTCATTGTCGCAATCATCGGTGTAAATACCTTAAGGCATTTTTTGACCGTGTCCACCGCGTCAAATACCGCCTCCTTGTCCTCCTGCATATCCTTGTTGTAGGCAAGCGGAAGACCCTTTAGGGTGGTAAGAAGCGCCATTAAATCGCCGTAAACACGCCCTGTTTTACCCCTAACAAGCTCCGCCATATCGGGGTTTTTCTTCTGGGGCATTATGCTCGAGCCCGTGGTGTAGCTGTCGTCAAGCTCGATAAACTTAAACTCCCAGGACGACCAAAGCACGATTTCCTCCGAAAAGCGGGAAAGGTGCATCATAATAAGAGCAAACGCATCTAACAGCTCCACACAGAAATCGCGGTCGGAAACCCCGTCTATGCTATTAAGGGCAATCCCCGTAAAGCCGAGATTTTCTGCCTCAAATTCGCGGTCGGTGTTGTAGGTCGTTCCCGCCAGGGCGCAGGAGCCTATCGGCGAAGATGACATCATACGTTTTACCGCGTCCTTAATCCTGTCATAATCGCGGGTAAACATCATGGCATAGGCTAAAACGTGGTGCGCAAAGGTTATGGGCTGGGCGCGCTGTAAATGTGTATATCCGGGCATAATATCGTTTTTGTGTTCGCTTGCCAAATCGCGGATAGCCTTTATAATCTCCTTTAAAAGCCCGCCTATCTCCTCGCACTCCTCTTTAAGATAAAGCCTTATATCAAGCGCGACCTGATCGTTACGGCTTCTAGCGGTGTGCAGTCGCTTGCCCGCGTCGCCTATGCGCTTTGTAAGCTCGGACTCGACAAACATATGTATGTCCTCAGCGTCCATATCAAAGGTAAGTCTTTCGTTTTCAAGGTCTTCAAGAATTGACGAAAGCCCGTTTACTATCTGCAGCTTTTCTTTGCCTGTAAGTATTCCTTGCTTACAGAGCATTTCGGCGTGAACAATAGAGCCTGTGATATCCTGCTTGTACATACGGCAGTCAAAGTGAATAGACGAATTAAAGTCGTCCGCTTCCTTGTCAAGAGCTTTTTGAAACCTGCCCGCCCACATTTTATCCATTAATTTTACTCCGTTCTTTGTATGACTCAGCCGTCCGAACTTTTTTCGGACGGCACATTATATATATATGTATTACTTAATCCCGTTTTTAGCCTTCATCTTGGCGTAAACCTTGGTCGGCAGACCGTAAAGGTTAATAAAGCCAGCGGAATCAGCCTGATTGTAAACCTCGTCCTCGTCAAAGGTTGCGATTTCGGGGTCATAAAGTGAATACGGTGAAGAAACTCCTGCGTTAATCATATTGCCCTTGTAAAGCTTTAATGTAACGTCGCCGGTAACGGTCTTCTGGGTGGTCTTTACGAAGGAAAGGATAGCCTCGGTAAGCGGGGTGAACCACTGGGCGTTGTAAACAAGCTCGGCTAACTTCTGGGCTACAAGAGACTTGTAATGCGCGGTCTCCTTATCAAG
>JBJEOE010000010.1:0-24283 GCA_051880555.1 Acutalibacteraceae bacterium | reverse complement strand
TATCGGGCTTATAAAATCAATAGATAATTTTGATATAACCCAAAACGTTCGTTTTTCAACCTATGCCGTTCCGATGATAATAGGTGAAATACGCCGCTATTTAAGGGATAACAACTCAATTCGCGTCAGCCGTTCGATAAAGGACACCGCCTATAAGGCTATGCAGGTTAAAGAGCGGCTTGCAAGTAAAAATCAGAACGAGCCGACTGTCGAGGAGATTGCAAAGGAGCTCCTAATACCCGTAGAGGAGGTCGTTATCGCACTTGAAAGCATTGTAAGTCCCATTTCGCTTTACGACCCCGTCTATTCGGACGGTGGTGACACAATATACGTCCTCGATCAGGTGGGAGACAATAATGACGACGTAAACTGGCTCGACGAAATCGCGCTTAAAGAGGCAATAAAAAAACTAAGCGAGCGCGAAAAGCACATTTTATCCCTCAGATTTATGCAGGGAAAGACCCAAATGGAGGTTTCCGAGGAAATCGGCATTTCACAAGCGCAGGTTTCAAGGCTTGAAAAAAGCGCCCTGCAACGGATAAGACAGTAGGGCAAAAATAATCTTATTTTAGACATTATACATTAAATGATAAATTTCGGAGGGCACGGAGACCCTCCCCTACAACGGTTTAATTGACATTTCGCAGGGACAGGCATCCCCCAACCGTCCGTTACCTATTTTCAAACGGAGGGGGCTTGCTCCCGCAATCTAACCTCTAATATCTAACATCTAACCTCTAAAAACCGAAAGCGCGAGGGATTTTTCCCTCGCGCTTTCGGTTTATTTTAGTACACACATTATCGGCGCAAAATACGGAATTTGCCGTATATGCCTTTTATGACTGCGCCGTGCCCAATGTGAGTACTAAAGCCTATTCTGTTGAGCGGCGGTACTCACCGCAGTAATAGAAAATTATATTAACTCGATAATTGCCATTTCGGCAGCGTCGCCGCGGCGCGGACCTGTTTTAACAATCCTGCAATAGCCGCCGTTAACGTCCTTATACTTAGGAGCAATCTCGTTGAAAAGCTTGCTTACAACATTCTCCTTAGTGATGAACGCCATAGCCTGACGCTTGTTGTTTAAGGTGTTGTCCTTAGCGAGTGTAATATACTTCTCTGCCATTGATCTAACTTCTTTGGCGCGGGTCACAGTAGTCTCTATTCTGCCGTTTTCGAGCAGGTAGGTCACCATTGCTCTGAGCATAGCGGTTCTGTGATCGCTGGTTCTTCCGAGTTTACGGGTTCCCGGCATTTCTATTCACTCCTTAACAGTGATTTTGCTTTATTCGTCGTCGTGTTTGAGGGTAAAGCCAAAGGAATTAAGCTTTGCTATAACCTCTTCAAGCGACTTGCGGCCCAAGTTCCTTACCTTCATCATATCCTCTTCGGACTTGTTGATAAGGTCTTCAACCGTATTGATACCCGCGCGCTTCAGGCAGTTGAAGCTGCGAACGGATAAATCAAGCTCGTCGATCGTGAGATCGAGAACCTTCTCCTTCTCGTTTTCACTCTTTTCCGCCATAATGCTCTGTCCCTCGCAGGCACCCTCGGTAAGGTCAAGGAACAGCTCGAAATGCTCGATAAGCACCTTAGCGGACATAGAAACCGCCTCGTTTGCTCTGATAGAGCCGTCTGTCCAAACCTCAAGAGTAAGCTTGCCCTTATCGGTAACATTACCTACACGGGTATTGTCAACCGTGAAGTTGGCTTTAAGCACAGGCGTATAAATAGAGTCAACGGGAATTACGCCGATTACGTTCTGCGCCGGTCTGTTCTGGTCGGCGGGCACATAGCCTCTGCCCTTGTCGAGAGACATCTCCATATTGAGCTTCGCTCCTGCGTCAAGAGTGGCAATGTACATATCGGGGTTTAAAATTTCAACCTCGGAATCGGCTTTAATCGAAGCGGCGGTTACCACTGAAGGACCCTCTGCCTCAATATAAATCTTCTTCGCCGTATCGGCATGGAGCTTTGCAATCAGACCCTTGATATTGAGGATTATTTCGGTTACGTCCTCTTTAACCCCGGGAATGGTGGAAAACTCATGCACAACACCGTCAATCTTAACCGAGGTAACGGCAACGCCCGGCAAAATGGATAAAAGCACACGTCTCATACTGTTGCCGAGAGTTGTGGCATAGCCTCTTTCAAGGGGCTCCATTACAAACTTGCCGTATTTGCCGTCGGGTGTCAGTTCGGCGGTATCTATTCTGGGCTTTTCAATTTCTATCATTTAAAAGCTCCGTTTCTCCGTACTGTATTTGTTATGCCGTAGCGCCCGTACGGGGGACGCGGGCAAATGTCGGTTTATTACTTAGAATAGAACTCGACGATGAGCTGTTCTTCAACAGGAGCCTCGATCTGGTCTCTTGTCGGCAGAGCAATAACCTTAGCTGTGAGCTGGTCGCGGTTAACGTCGATCCACTGGGGAACGGGTCTTGCGCTGTTAGCCTCAACAACAGCCTTAATCTTCTCGCTGCCACGGCTCTTTTCGCAGATAGAAACAACGTCGCCTGCCTTTAAGAGATAGGAAGCTATATCAACGCGCTTTCCGTTAACCTCAAAATGGCCGTGACCTACAAGCTGGCGCGCTTCCGCTCTTGAAGAAGCGAAGCCCACTCTGTAAACGACATTATCGAGACGGCTTTCAAGTATTCTTAAAAGGTTGTCGCCGGTAATGCCCTGCTTTCTCTCAGCGATTTCAAAATAATGATGGAACTGATTCTCCTGAACGCCGTAGAAACGTCTTGCGGTCTGCTTAGCGCGGAGCTGCAAGCCGTATTCAGACGACTTCTTTCTGCCCTGTCCGTGCTGACCGGGAGCATAGCCCCTTAAAGCTACAGAGCATTTTTCCGAGTAGCAGCGCTCGCCCTTGAGGAACAGCTTCTGACCCTCGCGGCGGCAAAGTCTGCAAACTGCACCGGTATATCTTGCCATCTATTACACCTCCAAAATTTTCACTGCAATTAAATTGCAAACATAAACTGATAATCGATTATACGCGTCTTCTCTTGGGAGGACGGCAGCCGTTGTGCGGAATCGGGGTAACGTCTTTAATCATACTTACCTCAAGACCCGCGGTCTGCAGTGCGCGGATAGCCGCTTCACGTCCTGCTCCCGGACCCTTAACGTACACTTCAACAGTCTTAAGACCGTGCTCCATAGCAGCCTTAGCCGCGGTTTCAGCCGCGCTCTGCGCCGCAAACGGAGTAGACTTTCTTGAACCTCTGAAACCTAACTCACCTGCAGAAGCCCATGAAAGAGCGTTACCCTGCGTATCGGTGATGGTAACGATAGTGTTGTTGAAGGTAGACTGGATATGAGCAGAGCCACGTTCGATATTTTTTTTCTCACGGCGACGGCGTGTAGCGGTCGTCTTGCCCTTAGCAGTAGCCATATTATCTTCCTCCTACTTATTTCTTCTTGTTAGCTATGGTCTTCTTGGGACCCTTGCGTGTACGCGCGTTAGTCTTAGAGCGCTGTCCTCTTACGGGCAGACCCTTTCTGTGGCGCAGACCGCGATAGCTTCCGATTTCGATAAGTCTCTTAATATCAAACGCGATTGTACGGCGACGGTCACCCTCAACCTGAAGGTTATGGTCGATATATTCACGCAGTTTGGAAATATCGTCCTCGGTTAAGTCCTTGACGCGGGTATCGGGATTGATTCCGGTATCAGCAAGGATTTTTTTAGATGTTGTAAGACCGATTCCGAAGATGTAGGTAAGTCCGATTTCGACTCGCTTCTCGTTCGGAAGATCAACACCAGCAATACGTGCCATTTATCAAAGCACCTCCATATTTTTTACTCGCGCGCAATTAACCCTGACGCTGCTTATGCTTGGGGTTCTCGCAGATAACCATTATCTTGCCTTTGCGCTTGATAATTTTGCATTTTTCGCAAATCTTTTTAACAGAAGGTCTGACTTTCATTCGATTTTGCCTCCTTTAAATTCTTGACTGTTATTTGCTTCGCCAGGTTATACGACCCTTTGACAGGTCGTACGGAGACATTTCAACAGTCACCTTGTCACCCGGCAGTATGCGAATGAAATTCATACGCAGCTTGCCTGAAATGTGAGCAAGAATAGTATGTCCCCCCTGAATTTCTACCTTAAACATTGCGTTAGGCATTGCCTCAACAACTACGCCTTCAAGCTCTATCATATCCTCTTTGGACATCTTAGCTCCTCCTTTACAAAACGGAATCTCTGTAAACCGCGAGAGCGCGTCTCAACGATTTATCTGTACTGTAACTGCTTATCCCGAGCACGGTATTTGTAAGCGCTAAGTGCTTGGGATTTTTTCTTTTTGGTCTGTTAAGCGGACGTTCCTTACCGTCACAGACGAAAAGAAAACCGTCCTCCTCCTTTACAACCACAAGAAAATATCCCTTATCGCGCCCTGATTTTGAACAAACTATGCGTCCTACCATACAAAGTCCTCAAATTAAGGTCATAATTTTAGGACCGTCGGCGGTAATCGCAACCGTATGCTCAAAATGAGCGGATAATGACCCGTCCTTGGTTAAAACAGTCCACCCGTCGGGCTGTACCTCGACGCCCGCCGCCCCTGCGTTGACCATCGGCTCAATAGCGATTGTCATTCCGGGAATCAAGCGAACGCCCCTGCCCGGAGTGCCGAAATTCGGAACCTCGGGAGCTTCATGCAGATGGGTGCCCACGCCGTGACCGACAAACTGACGGACAACAGAGTAGCCCCTCGCCTCGACATACGCCTGCACCGCGTGACTTATATCACCGATTCTGCCGCCCGCACGCGCCGCCTTAATGCCCTCGTAAAGGCTTTCGCGGGTCGCGTCCATCAGCCGCTTCGCCTCTGGGGAAACATCTCCGCAGGCGAAAGTGGCGGCGTTATCGCCGTGATACCCGTCAAACTTAGCTCCAAGGTCGATACTAACTATATCGCCCGCGCGAAGCTTACGCTTAGAAGACGGTATGCCGTGAATAACTTCGTTGTTGATTGATATACAGGCGGTAGCGGGATAGCCCTCATAGTTTTTGAAGTTGGGCTCGCCCCCCTGACTTCGGATATATTCCTCCGCCAGACGGTCGATCTCAGCCGTGGTTACTCCGGGCTCCACCGCTTTGCCGGCTGTTTGTAATGCTCCGGCCGATATTCTGCAAGCTTCCCTCATAATGTTAAGCTCGCGGCCGGTTTTGAGCACTATCATACCTGATTCTCCAGTGCTTCAAGTACAAGGCGGGTAGTGTCCTCAACCTTGTCCTGACCCTCTACGATAATCAGCTTTCCGCAGCCCTTGTAAAAATCCTTGAGCGGCTCGGTCTGCTCGTGATAAACATTAAGTCTGTTTTTCACGGTCTCAGGCTCGTCGTCCTTACGGATAACGAGGTTTCCGCCGCAAAGGTTGCATACGCCTTGCACCTCGGGCTTTTTGTACTCGGTGTGGTAGCTGGCGCCGCATTTTTCACAAACGCGTCTGCCCGACATACGCTTTACGATCTCGCTGTCGTCAACCTCAATGGAGAGGGCGGCGTCGATCACAAAGCCCATATCGTCAAGCGCTACCGCCTGCGGAATCGTGCGCGGGAAGCCGTCTAAAATATAGCCTTCCTTGCAGTCGGCTTCGCTTAAACGCTCCTTGATAATGCCGATAACGACATTATCGGGAACAAGCTCGCCCGCGTCGATGTATGATTTTGCTTTGAGACCCATTTCGGTGCCGTTTTTAAGGGCGGCGCGGATAATGTTACCCGTCGAAATGGTCGGAATATTGTATTTTTCGGAAATAATCTCCGCCTGAGTGCCTTTGCCTGCACCCGGGGCTCCCAAAAGAATGAGCTTCATATAAATACTCCTTATTTTTAATCGAGGAATCCCTTGTAATGACGCATCATCATCTGGGATTCAAGATTGCGCACGGTATCAAGCGCAACGCCGACCATAATCAGCACCGAGGTGCCGCCGAGAGAAATATTTATTCCTCCGACAGAGCCGATGACGATAGGAAGAATCGCGATTACGCTTAGGAAAAGCGCGCCCATGAGGGTTATTCTTGACAGAATTTTGGAAATGAAATCCGACGTGGGCTTTCCGGGACGTATTCCGGGGATAGCGCCGCCCTGCTTGCGCAGATTGTTCGCCATTTCAATCGGATTGAACTGGATTGTAGCATAGAAGTATGCAAATCCGATAATCAGAAGGAAATAAATCACCGCGTAGAATATGCCGCGCACGCTAAAGAGCGAGAGCGCCTTATACCAGAAGCTTTCCTGATTCTTCATAAAGGAAAGAATCATTGTCGGAAGCATAAGAATCGACGAAGCAAAGATTATCGGCATAACGCCCGACATATTAACCTTAATCGGAATATGCGTGTTCTGTCCGCCGTACATCTTGTTGCCGACAACCCGCTTTGCATACTGTACGGGAATACGGCGCTCCGCCTCGGTCATCCAAACGATAAACGCGATAACCGCCAGGAAGAGAACCACTATTCCGACAACCGCAACCTGACGTTCTAATTTCCAGTAGGAAACCAGCATATTCAAGGCCTGCGGACCGCGGGAAATAATACCTGCGAAGAGCAGTATCGAAATACCGTTGCCGATACCCTTAACGTCGATCTGTTCACCCAGCCACATAACAAGCGCCGAGCCCGCCGTAAAGGCAAGCACTATAACGAACGCCGCAAAAATGACAGCGCCGCCCTTAACGCTTAAATAGTTGCTGTTCTTGAGATAGAAGAAATAGGCTGTGCCCTGTATCAGCGCCAGAAGCACCGTTGTATAACGGGTAATCTGAGCCAACCTCTTCTGTCCCTCCTCGCCCTCTTTCTGCAAACGCTCAAGATAGGGGATAGCAACGCACAGAAGCTGAATGATAATTGAAGAGTTAATGTACGGGGTGACCGACATAGCGAAGATCGCGCCGTACTCAAGACCGCCTCCGGTCAAAATTGAAAGATAGCTGAAAAATTCATTTGTAGCTCCCGATTCGGTAGCGGATTTAAGCGCCGCAACATCAATATAGGGCACAGGAATTACCGAACCGATACGGAAAATCAAAATGATGAAAATGGTAAAAAGAATCTTATTACGAATTTCTTTTACTTTCCAGGCATTCCTTAATGTTTCCAGCATCAGATCACCTCAGCCTTTCCGCCGACAGAATTGATTTTTTCTGCGGCAGACGCAGAGAAAGCGTTAAGCTTTACCGTAAGCTTCTTAGTAAGCTTTCCGTTGCCCAAAACCTTAACGGGAAGGCTTGCTTTCTTAATTATACCCTTATCAGCCAAGGCAGCGGCGTCAACAGTCGCGCCGTCCTCGAACACTTCAAGAGCCGAAAGATTAATTGCCGTCCATTCCTCGGCGAAAATATTATTGAAGCCGCGCTTCGGAATACGTCTTTGAAGCGGCATCTGACCGCCTTCAAAGCCCGGTCTCATACCGTGACCCGCACGAGCCTTCTGACCCTTGTGTCCCTTACCGGCGGTTTTGCCGTTTCCTGAGCCGTGACCTCTGCCTATACGCTTTGCCTCTTTAGTAGAGCCAAAAGCCGGAGCTAATTCATGCATTTTCATTGTTCGCACCTCCTTGCTTAATTCGCGCGGTTAAACCGCATTTCCGCAGATTTTCCTGCGGGTAATCAGATTATTACGCCTCGGTAACCTCAACAAGATGAGCAATCTTGTTAATTTTGCCCTTGGTCTGAGCGTTGTCGGGCTGAACCCTTTCGTCGCCGATTTTGAAAAGACCGAGAGCGTTGGCGGTAGCAATCTGATCCTTTTTAGCACCAATAGTGCTTTTTACCAGCTTTATTTTAAGGCCGGCAGCCTTCTTTGTTGCCATAACGCTGCTCCTCCTTAACCTATGATTTCCTTAACGGACTTACCTCTTACGGCAGCAACCTCTTCAGCACTGCGAAGCGAAGCAAGACCCGCTACCGTGGCGCGAACCACGTTGCAAGGATTATTTGAACGTAAAGCCTTGGTACGAATGTCGGAAATGCCGACAGTCTCTACTACCGCACGAACCGCACCGCCTGCGATAACGCCGGTACCGGGAGCAGCGGGCTTTAAGAGAACGCGGCCTGCGCCGAATTCACCGATAACCTCGTGCGGAATGGTTGTACCCTTTAAGGATACCTTTATAAGATTCTTTTTAGCGTCTTCAATTCCTTTGCGAATAGCGTCGGGAACCTCGCCCGCCTTACCGAGTCCGTAGCCTACGATACCGTTACCGTCGCCTACAACCACCAAAGCCGCGAACTTCATAATGCGTCCGCCCTTAACGGTCTTGGAAACGCGGTTGATAGAAACCACGCGCTCTTTTAAATCTAATGTTGATGCGTCAATATTTGTAGCCAAAAGTATTCCTCCTTATTAGAACTTGAGGCCGCCCTCGCGGGCACCTTCGGCAAGCTCCTTGACACGGCCGTGATAAATGTATCCGCCGCGGTCAAAAACAACCTCGGTGATGCCCTTTTCTGCGGCGCGTTCAGCAATTAACTTTCCAACCTTGCGGGCGCCCTCTACGTTGCCGCCGGAAATTCCGAAGTCCTTCTCGTTTGAGGACGCGGCCGCAAGAGTCACACCGTTTTCGTCGTCGATAAGCTGGGCGTAAATGTTGCTGTTGGAGCGGAATACATCAAGGCGGGGACAAGCCGCTGTGCCGCTGACCTTAGAACGGACGCGTGCATGGCGCTTAAGCCTTGCCTTATTGGTATTAGGTTTGCTAACCATTGTTTGTACACTCCTTTATTATTTCTTAGCACCCTTGCCGGCTTTGCCTTCCTTACGGCGGATATGCTCGTCGGCGTACTTAATACCCTTGCCCTTGTACGGCTCGGGCGGACGCTTCTCGCGAACCTCCGCGGCAAACTGACCGACCTGCTGCTTATCTGCACCGCTGATAACTATCTGGTTAGGAGACGGTACGTCGATTGTGATTCCGGCAATCTCGGGTACTATTACCTGATGAGAATAGCCGAGATTCATTACAAGATTCTTTCCCTGCTTCTGCGCACGGTAACCTACGCCGTTAACCTCAAGCGTTTTTGAATAGCCGTTGGTTACGCCCTCAACCATATTGGCTACGAGGGTACGGGTGAGTCCGTGAAGGGCGCGGTGGTTTTTGTCGTCGCTGGGACGGGTAACGATTATCTCGCTGCCCTCGATAGCGATAGCAATTTCGGGATTGAAGGTGTTTTCAAGAGTACCCTTGGGACCCTTAACGGTAACCTTGCTTCCGTCAATCTTGACATCCACGCCTGCAGGAATTGTGATAGGTTTTTTTCCTATTCTTGACATTCCCAAAGCACCTCCTTACCAGACGTAAGCGAGGACTTCGCCGCCGACATTGGCTTTGCGCGCCTGCTTATCTGTCATTATGCCCTTAGAGGTGGAAAGGATAGCAATGCCGAGGCCCTTCATAACCTTAGGCATTTCCTCTACGTTTGTGTAAATGCGCAGTCCCGGCTTAGAAACACGTCTAATTCCGTTGATAACCTGCGATTTATTGCGGCCGTACTTCAAGGTAATATGAATTACGCCCTGCTTTCCGTCTTCCTCGACCTGAAAGCTTGTTATATATCCCTCGTCAAGTAAAATCTGGGCGATTGCCTTTTTAACGTTTGACGCAGGAACATCTACCGAATCATGCTTCGCAGAAGACGCGTTACGAATTCTCGTAAGCATATCTGCTATAGTATCGCTGATTTGCATGTCGTCAACCTCCTTTAACGTTCTGCCTTACCAACTGGCCTTCTTCACTCCGGGAATCTCGCCCTTGTAGGCAAGCTCTCTGAAGCATATACGGCAAATGCCGTACTTGCGAAGATAAGCGTGGGGGCGGCCGCAGATTTTGCATCTGTTATACTCTCTTGTTGAAAACTTAGCAGGTCTTGCCTGCTTAACTTTCATAGCAGTCTTAGCCATATTTCTTCTCCTTATCTCGCAAACGGAGCGCCCATAAGTGTGAGTAACTCGCGGGCCTCTTCATCTGTCTTAGCGGTTGTGACAAAAATAATGTCCATACCGCGTACCTTATCGATCTTGTCATACTCGATTTCAGGGAAAATCAGCTGCTCCTTAACGCCCATGGCATAGTTGCCGCGGCCGTCAAAGGCGTTGGGGTTGATTCCTCTGAAGTCTCTTACTCTCGGAAGAGCGGCGTTGAAAAGTCTCTCGACAAATTCATACATACGCTCGCCGCGGAGTGTGACCTTCGCGCCTATCGGCATACCCTCGCGGAGCTTGAAGTTCGCAACCGACTTCTTAGCGCGGCAGGGAATTGCCTTTTGACCGGTGATAAGGCTTAAGTCGCGGATAATCGCGTCGATAACCTTTGAGTTTTCCTTAGCCTCGCCGGCGCCTACATTGATAACGACCTTCTCGAGCTTCGGAATCTGCATGACGCTCTTGTAGCCAAATTTTGTCATCAGTGCGGGAGCAATAGAATTTTTATACTCGTTCGACAGTGTTGACATGTCATGTCCTCCTTATCTCTTAAAAAGTCTCGCCGCATTTTTTGCACATGCGGTCTTTTTTGCCGTCCTCGTAGATTTTGGTACCTACTCTTGTCGGCTTATTGCACTTCGGGCAAACAACCTGAACCTTGCAGGCGTAAACTGCGCCCTCGGTCTCGATAATGCCGGACGGGTCGCCCGCCTTTCTCGGCTTTACGTGTTTTTTAACCTTGTTGATGCCCTCAACGATTACCTTACCCTCTTTGGGGCTGACCTCAAGTACCTTACCGGTCTTCTTGCGGTCCTTTTTGTCTCCTGTGAGGAGGATTACGGTATCCCCTGTTTTAACGTGAAGCTTGCTCATCTGTTTCTACCTCCCATTAAAGCACTTCGGGAGCCAAGGACAGGATCTTGGTGTAATCCTTGTCGCGCAGCTCTCTGGCTACCGGCCCGAAAATACGGGTTCCTCTCGGATTCTTGTCATCACGGATGATAACAGCCGCATTTTCATCGAATCTGATGTATGTGCCGTCATTGCGGCGAAGACCTCTTGCGGAACGAACCACAACAGCCTTTACAACGTCGCCCTTCTTAACAGTACCGCCCGGAGCGGCCTTTTTAACAGAAGCCACGATGACGTCGCCAATGTTGGCATACCTCCTTCTGGAGCCTCCAAGAACGCGGATGCACATAAGTTCCTTTGCACCGGTGTTGTCGGCAACCTTGAGGTAACTCTGTTGTTGTATCACAGTGTTTTCCTCCTTGTAAGGCTTACTTAGCCTTTTCGATTATTTCAACCACACGCCAGCGTTTATCCTTGGAGAGTGGTCTGGTCTCCATAATAAGAACTCTGTCGCCAACGCCACAGGAATTATTCTCATCATGAGCTTTAAGTCTTATAGTGTTCTTGATAATCTTCTTATAAAGCGGGTGCTTTACGTTGTCCTGAATGGCAACTACAACGGTTTTGTCCATCTTGTCGCTTGCAACGATACCCACTCTTGTTTTACGAAGGTTTCTTTCGCTCATTTAGCCTTTCCTCCCTCTTTTAAGCGTCAGCGCTGTCGTTCTTGATTTCGTTCTCGCGAATAACGGTCTTAATGCGAGCGATATCCTTCTTGACAGCAACTATACGCATGGGGTTTTCGAGCTGATTAATGGCGAGTTGGAAACGCAGATTAAATAATTCCTCTTTAAGCTTTGTCAACTGCTCATTAAGCTCGGGCAAAGTGTTCTGTCTGATTTCCTTTGCATTCATTACTGCTCACCACCCATTTCCTGCTTAGTTACAAACTTGCACTTAATAGGAAGCTTGTTTGCTGCGAGACGCATAGCCTCACGGGCAAGCTCCTCGCTTACTCCGCCGATTTCGAACATTACACGGCCGGGCTTAACGACCGCTACCCAGTATTCCGGAGAACCTTTACCTGAACCCATTCGGGTCTCAGCCGGCTTCTCGGTAATCGGCTTATCCGGGAAAATCTTAATCCAAACCTTACCGCCACGTTTAATATAGCGGGTCATAGCGATACGAGCGGCCTCGATTTGATTGGAGGTTATCCACGCGGGCTCTAAAGCCTGAAGACCGAAATCGCCATGGGTAACTGTTGTGCCTCTTGAGGCTGTACCTGTAAGACGTCCGCGGTGTACTCTGCGGTATTTAACACGCTTCGGCATTAACATCAGCGGGCTCCCCCTTCCTTTTTAGCCTTGCGGTTATCAGCAAGAACCTCGCCCTTGTAAATCCAAACCTTTACGCCGATACGACCGTAGGTGGTATTTGCCTCGGCAAAACCGTAGTCAATGTCGGCTCTTAAGGTCTGAAGCGGGATGGTTCCCTCGTGATACTGCTCGCTTCTTGCGATTTCAGCGCCGCCTAAGCGACCCGAAACCTGTGTTTTGATACCCTTTACGCCAAGTCTCATAGCTCTGCCGATAGAGAGCTTCATAGCACGGCGGAAGGAAATACGCTTCTCAAGCTGTGCCGCGATATTCTCGGCTACGAGCTGAGCGTTAGCATCCGGATTCTTAATCTCAACGATGTTGATTACGACCGGCTTGCCAAGCATCTGCTGGCAGGTGGCGCGAAGCTTTTCGATTTCGCTGCCGTTGCGTCCGATTACCATACCGGGCTTTGCACAGTGAATGTGTAATCTTACGCGCTTGTCGTCACGTTCGATTTCGATTTTGGAAATACCTGCGGAGAAAAGGGTTTTCTTCAGGTATTTACGGAGGTTGTAGTCCTCAACCAATGTATCACCGAACACTTTATCATTGGCAAACCAACGTGAGTCCCAGTTTTTAATTACACCCACACGGAAACCGTGGGGATTAACCTTCTGGCCCATAACTTAACCTCCTTTTTAGTCTTCGCGTTCTTTAAGAACGATTGTCATATGGCTGGTTCTCTTTAAGATTCTGTGGGCTCTGCCGTGATCCTTCGGACGGATTCTCTTAAGAGTCGGTCCGGGGCATACGAAGCACTCAGCAACGTATAGTCTTGAAACATCCATATTGTGATTGTTTTCTGCGTTTGCAATAGCTGACGCTAAAAGCTTCTCTAAATACTCGCAAGCGGACTTAGGAGTAAATTTGAGTATAGCCATAGCCTTGTCAGCATCCTGATTGCGGATTAAATCCATAACAATCTTCACCTTGCGGGGTGAAATGCGGGCATATTTAAGTGTAGCCCTTGCTTCCATAGTTAAACTCTCCTTTCAGCCGCTTACTTACCGGTGGTTTTAGAACCGGCGTGACCCTTAAAGGTTCTTGTCGGCGCGAACTCACCGAGCTTGTGACCTACCATATCCTCGGTTACATAAACCGGAACATGCTTGCGACCGTCATGTACCGCGAAAGTATGTCCGACGAAATCGGGGAAAATGGTCGAGGAACGGCTCCAGGTCTTAAGCACGCGCTTTTCACCGGCTTCGTTCATTTCCTTGACTCTCTTGAGCAGTACAGGCTGCACGTAAGGGCCCTTTTTAATGCTTCTTCCCATGATGAAATCTCCTTTCGTCGAATTACTTACGGCGCTTTACGATATACTTATCGGTGCGCTTATTCTTCTGACGGGTCTTGTATCCGAGAGCGGGCTTGCCCCACGGAGTAACAGGTCCCGGACGTCCGATCGGTGACTTACCTTCACCGCCGCCGTGCGGGTGGTCGCAGGGGTTCATTACAGAACCGCGAACGGTCGGTCTCCAGCCCATATGACGCTTGCGGCCGGCCTTACCGTAGTTAACGTTTGCGTGCTCGGGATTCGAAACAACGCCTACGGTAGCCATACAGCCTGCTGGTACGTTACGGAGCTCGCCTGAAGGCAGACGAAGAAGCGCCATACCGTTTTCCTTAGCCATAAGCTGTGCCATATTTCCGGCGGAACGGGCAAGCTGAGCGCCCTTTCCGGGATAAAGCTCGATATTGTGCAGGAAGGTACCTACGGGGATATTATTAAGCGGAAGCGCGTTGCCCGGCTTAATGTCGGCGTCGGGGCCGCTTACGATAACGTCGCCCACCTTTAAATCCTGCGGAGCGATGATGTAGCGCTTTTCGCCGTCCTCATACTTAACAAGGGCGATAAAAGCGGAACGGTTCGGGTCATACTCAAGAGTCATAACCGTTGCGGGGATGCCGAAACGCTCTCTCTTGAAATCAATAACCCTGTATTTTCTGCGGTTGCCGCCGCCTCTGTGGCGAACGGTGATTCTGCCGTAGCTGTTGCGTCCGGCATTTTTCTTGATAGGCTCAAGCAAGCTTCTTTCCGGAGCTACCTTTGAAAGACCCGAATAATCCATTGTGGTCATATTGCGGCGGCCCGGAGTAGTAGGCTTGTAATGTTTGATTGCCATTTGTTTCACTCTCCTATTTTGGCTTAGCGAAGCCGTCTTCGGCTTCATACATCACCGGAAATCCTTGATTTCCTTAAAAGACGCTTGAATTAGATAAGACCGTCAAAGAACTCAATCGGCTTTGAATCGGCTTTCAATGTAACGATTGCCTTCTTCCAGGAAGCTGTGTAGCCGCTGTAGCGACCCATACGTCTTTCCTTGCCGCGAACGCTTACGGTGTTAACCTTAGCGACGTTTACCTTGAAAAGCTTTTCTACGGCGTCGGCAATTTCAATCTTGTTAGCGTCCTTTGCCACCTTAAAGGTGTACTTCTTATCGGCGATTCCCGACATACTTTTTTCGGTGATTACCGGAGCTATAATGATATCCTGTGCGGCTTTCATTATGCATACACCTCCTCAAGCTTTGCTACGGCGTTCTTTACGACAACGAGTGTGTCGGCGTTGATTACGTCGTAGGTGTTGATTGTGTTAACCTGAGCGGATTTAGCGCCCGCGATGTTAGCAATGCTCTTTACGGCATAGGCGTTGTTGTCCTCAAGAACCACAAGGGTCTTCTTGCCCGCGCCGATAGCCTTTAAGCAATCCGCAACGGTCTTGGTCTTGTAGGTGTCGAGCTTTAACTCGTCGAGAACTATCATATCGCCTGTGGCAACCTTATCCGACAAAGCGGACTTAAGAGCCAGTCTTCTAACCTTTTTGTTAAGAGAGTAGGAATAATCTCTCGGCTTCGGGGCGTGAACGATACCGCCGTGTCTCCACTGGGGAGCTCTTGTGGAGCCCTGTCTTGCGTGACCTGTTCCCTTTTGTCTCCACGGCTTTTTGCCGCCGCCGGAAACCTCTGTACGGGTAAGAGTGGATTGTGTGCCCTGACGCTGGTTTGCAAGGTAGTTAACAACCGCCATATGCATTACAACCGCGTTGGGTACGATTCCGAAAACGGCGTCGCTAAGCGCGATTTCACCGACGCTTTTACCCGCCATATCGACTACTGCTATATTAGGCATAATTTAAAACACTCCTTCCCTTAGGCTTTAACGCTGTCGAAAAGAACCACGATACCGCCCTTGGGTCCGGGAACGGCGCCCTTAACGGCGATTATGTTCTTCTCTGCGTCTACCTTAACGACACTCAGGTTCTGAACGGTTACGCGCTCATTACCGAGATGTCCGGCCATTTTCTTGCCCTTGAAGACTCTTGAGGGGCTGGAGCAGGCGCCCAATGAACCGCCGTGACGGTGAACAGGACCTGTACCGTGCGTCTCTTTAAGTCTTCCGAAATTCCAGCGCTTAATAGTGCCGGCGTAACCCTTACCCTTTGAAGTGCCGCGAACATCGACCGCGTCGCCCTCGGCGAAAACGTCGGCCTTAATAATGTCGCCCACGTTCATAGCGGAAGCGTCCTCAAAGCGGAACTCGCGAAGAACCTTCTTCGGAGCAACGTCGCCTTTAGCAAAATGACCCTTCTGCGGCTTGGTTACCTTAGAGGCCTTGAGGTCGCCGTAGCCTACCTGAACTGCCTCGTATCCGTCGTTCTCGGCTGTCTTCTTCTGCGAAATAACGCAGGGACCCGCTTCAATAACGGTTACCGGAACAACGTTTCCGTTTGCATCGAAAAGCTGGGTCATACCGAGCTTTTTACCGATGATACCCTTTTTCATTGTTTTTTCCTCCTTTGGTTATTGGTTGGTTTTCACCAACTTGACCACACCGTGTTTAGAAATTAAAGCTTAATTTCAATTTCCACACCGGCGGGGAGCTCAAGATTTGTCAGAGCTTCAACAGTCTTGTTTGAAGGTCTGATGATGTCTATGAGCCTTTTGTGCGTTCTCGTCTCAAACTGCTCGCGGCTGTCCTTATACTTATGAACGGCGCGGAGAATGGTAACGACTTCCTTTTCGGTCGGGAGCGGTACGGGTCCCGAAACCCTTGCACCTGTACGTTTAGCGGTTTCCACTATCTTTTCAGCGGACTGGTCTACAAGCGCGTGGTCGTAACCTTTGATACGAATACGGATTTTTTCTTTCACTGCCATTGTGAATTCGCCTCCTTAAATAGTTGGCGGGCAAAACTTACAACCTGCCGTGTTTTTCTTCACGGCACATTATAAAACCGGCATTGCTGGGGTTACAGACAATTCCGGACAGCGGATCGCTCCGCCGCTGTACACAAAAGCCGCAAGATCTTTTATGTACTCCATCTTTTTCGCCCGGTTTAAAATCGGACATACTCCGCGGAAATTTCCCGACTCGAGGTCGGCCACCTCCCGCATCATCGCATGTATCACGCCGCACTATGTCAGCGTACCGTAGTATAATAACATAGAATATAAAAAAAATCAAGCCTTTTTTCGCATTTTTTCAAGGTTTTTTAATTTTTTTTCATCCGCCGCGTTTTTATTGAGAAAACGGGCAAAAAAAGAAGTCTAATGTCTAACATCTAACGTTTAAATTCGTAGGGAACGGATTTATCCGTTCCGCATTTCAGGCATGCGGCTGTTGTATTATTCTTATCATTATTTAACCCCCTAAAAAAATAATTCCGAATTCCGAATTAAAAAAGCTCGAGCCGGCGTAAGCCGAGCTCAAGCTTTTTATCAGTATTCCGTAACGCCGTCAAAGACAAGCACCGCGTCGCCCGTTAAAATCACGCGCTCGTCGGTGTAATTAACAATAAGGTCGCCGCCCTTTACCTTTACGGTTATGTCCTCGCCCTTATTGCATTTTCCGTTTGCACAGGCGGCGGCAACAGCCGCGCAGGCGCCCGTACCGCAGGCGGAGGTCTCGCCGTTTCCGCGCTCCCATACACGCATTTTAAGTGTATTGGAATTAACAACGCGGACAAACTCGGTGTTAATTCTCTCGGGGAAAATCGGCGCGTTTTCAAACTTAGGTCCAATCTCCTCAAGATTTATACCCTCTATACTGTCGCAGAAAACCACACAATGAGGATTGCCCACATTTACGCAGGTGATGTTATAAATTTTATCGCCTATCATAGCGGGGTAATCTACAAGATTATCGGCATTTATTGTAGAGGGAAGCTCTTTGGTTTCAAAGCGCGCCCTGCCCATATCGACAGAGGCGAGTGTGACTTTATTACCCGAGGTGTAAAGCTCCAACCTCTTAACGCCGCTGGCGGTCTCAATGGTTACGATGTCGCCCGTCACAAGCCCGTTATCGTAAAGGTATTTAGCGGCACAGCGTATGCAGTTGCCCGCCATTTTACCCTCCGAGCCGTCGCGGTTGAAAATCCGCATTTTAGCGTCGGAAATTTCCGATTTTTCAATAAGCACTATTCCGAAGCCGCCTATACCTAAGTGACGGTCGCAAAGGCTTATGCAAAGTGACTCGGGGCAGGTGACCGAATTATCAAAATTCTCGATAAAAATATAATCGTCGCCCGTCGCCTGCATTTTTGAAAATTTAAGGCTTTGCCGCTCGCTTCTCATATTGTTAATATCCACAAGCTCGGTGTTCTGCTGATTGTAGCGGGCGGCGGTAATATCCGCAAGGGCGTTTGCGGTATCAAGGGAGGTAAGACAGGGGATTGACAACTGTAACGCACGTCTGTGGAGGGCGATATAATCCTCAACTGTCGAGTCCATAAGCGCGCCCGTGTAGATAATATAGCTTATCTCACCATTTTCAAGCAGCTTAAAGGCGTTGTCGCTCTCCTTAATCCCCGCGATTTCAATAACGCTTATACCGAGAGTTCTTATCGTCTCGGCAGTTTCGGCGGTCGCATAAAGCTTTAGCCCCAAATCGTCAAACTTTTTAGCTAACGACACCACCTCGTGCTGGTCGTGGGTGTCAACACTTAAAAGCACGCCGACGTCTTCTTGCAAAAGTGAAGATTTAAGGGTCATTCCCGCCGCGGTAAGCCCCTTAAAGAGGGCTTCGGTAAGGGTTTTCCCAAGCCCCAGTACCTCGCCTGTGGACTTCATTTCAGGTCCCAAGTAGGAGTTGACATCATTAAGCTTTTCAAAGGAGAAAACGGGAACCTTAACCGCGAAATAAGGCGGAATTTTGTGAAGCCCCGTGCCGCAGCCCAATTCTTTAAGGGTGCTCCCCGTCATAACTCTTGAAGCTATATCCACCATAGGTACATTTGTTACCTTACTTATATAAGGAACGGTGCGGGAGGCTCTGGGATTAACCTCGATAACATACAGCTCGTTATTATATATAAGGTACTGTATATTTACAAGTCCCTTAGTGCCTAATGCCAGCGCAAGCTTTTCAGAGCACTCAACAATACGGCGCATCATTTTATCGTTAATGCTGTAGGGCGGGTAAACCGCGATAGAATCTCCGCTGTGTACCCCCGCGCGCTCGATATGCTGCATTACGCCGGGGATAAGCACGTCCTTACCGTCCGAGATAACGTCAACCTCTAATTCCTTGCCCGCCATATATTTATCCACAAGCACAGGGTTATCGATTCCCTGCGCCAAAATGCGCTCCATATAAACCCGCACCTCGTCCTCGTCGTGGACGATTTTCATATTCTGTCCGCCGATAACGTAAGAGGGGCGCAGAAGCACGGGGAAGCCCAAGGTCTTTGCGGCTTGTATAGCCTCAGGGAGGGTATTTACGCCAAAGCCCTTAGGTCTTTTTATAGAGAATTTTTCGAGTAACTCGTCAAACCGCTCCCTGTCCTCCGCAAGGTCAATGCCCTCCGCAGAGGTGCCAAGAATCGGTATTCCGTTACTATCCAAAAATTTCGTAAGCTTAATAGCGGTCTGACCGCCGAAAGCCACAACTACGCCTACAGGCTTTTCGACCTTAATTATATTCATTACGTCTTCATCGGTAAGCGGCTCGAAATAAAGCCTGTCCGCCGTGTCGTAATCGGTCGAAACGGTTTCGGGATTGTTGTTGACTATTACAACGTCATACCCCGCCTCTTTCAGCGTCCAAACGCAGTGAACCGAGGAATAGTCAAACTCTATTCCCTGACCGATTCTGATAGGTCCTGAGCCTAAAACCATAATAACCGGCTTGCCCGAACGCTTAAAGGTGCGAGCCTCGCACTCGTTTCCAAAGGTCGAGTAAAAATAGGGGGTCACCGCGTCAAACTCCGCGCCGCAGGTATCAACCATTTTATATGCCGCGTCGGCGGAGGGTAAGCTTTCCGCTCCCGAAATACGCTTTATCGCCTTATCGGTGTAGCCTAACTTCTTGCCCTTTAAATAAAGGCTTTCGTTAATACCCTTTTCGATTTCCCTTTCGTAATTTACAAGGTTTAAAAGCTTATAAAGGAAAAAGCGGTCAATTCGGGTGATTTCAAATATTTCGTCTACAGAAATACCGCTCTTAAGCGCCTCGAAAACAGTAAACAATCGGCGGTCGTCGGCAATTTTCAGGCGTTCTTTAATATCAAGGTCTGAAATGGGGGCGGCGTTAAGGGTATCAAGGGAGATTTCCGCTCCCCTTACCGCCTTCATAATTCCCTCTTCAAAGCTTTCGCCTATCGCCATAACCTCGCCCGTAGCCTTCATTTGAGTGCCAAGCTTTCTTGACGCGCCCGCGAATTTGTCAAAGGGCCATTTAGGCAGCTTTACCACAACATAGTCGAGGGCAGGCTCAAAGCAGGCGCAGGTTTTGCCCGTAATATCGTTGGTGATTTCGTCAAGGGTATAGCCGAGAGCGATTTTTGTAGTAATTTTCGCAATCGGGTAGCCTGTGGCTTTAGAGGCTAAAGCCGAAGAGCGGGAAACCCTGGGGTTAACCTCTATAACCGCATACTCAAAGCTGTCGGGATTAAGGGCAAACTGGCAGTTACAGCCGCCGACAATGCCTAATGCCGAGATAATGTTAAGCGCCGCGCTACGAAGCATCTGATACTCCTTGTCCGAAAGGGTGAGAGCAGGGGCGACAACAATACTGTCCCCCGTGTGAACACCTACGGGGTCGAAGTTTTCCATACTGCAGACCGCGATAACATTACCCGCGTAGTCGCGCATTGTCTCAAACTCAATTTCCTTCCAGCCGAAGATGTATTTTTCCACAAGTATCTGTGTTATGGGGGATAAATCGAGCCCCGTTTTTGCGATAATATTAAGCTCCTCCGCGTTATTCGCAACGCCGCCGCCTGCTCCGCCTAAGGTGAATGCGGGGCGCACTATTACGGGGTAGCCTATCTTATCGGCAATATTAAGCGCGGTATCAATATCGTTCGCGATGTCCGAGGGGATTGTCGGCTCGCCTATCTCAGCCATCGTGTCCTTAAACAGCTGTCTGTCCTCGGCTTTGTCGATAGCCTCGGCGTTAGTGCCGATAAGCCGCACGCCGTTTTCCGCCAAAAAGCCGTCCTTATCAAGCTGCATTGCAATGGTAAGACCCGTCTGACCGCCCAAGCCCGCCAAAAGACTGTCGGGCTTTTCCTTTAAAATAATACGTTTTACGGTCTCCTCGGTAAGCGGCTCTAAATAAATTTCGTCGGCTAACGCCTTGTCGGTCATAATAGTGGCGGGGTTGGAGTTTACAAGCACCACGTTTACGCCCGCGTCTCTTAAAACCCTACATGCCTGCGCTCCCGCGTAGTCAAACTCCGCCGCCTGCCCTATAACGATAGGACCCGAGCCTATAACCAAAACCTTTTTTATAGTTTTATCAAAGGGCATCTATTTTTCCTCCATAAGCTTTAAAAAGCGGTCGAACAAAAAGGAAGTGTCGTGCGGGCCTGACGCCGCCTCGGGGTGGAACTGCACCGAAAAGGCATTCATATCCTCATAGTCTATGCCCTCGCAGGTGCCGTCATTAGCGTTTATAAAGCTTATTCTGCCCTTTCTAACGCTGTCGGGCACAACGGCGTAACCGTGATTCTGGCTTGTTATATAGGTACGCTTGCCGAACACTTCCTTTACGGGCTGATTAACTCCCCTGTGACCGTATTTAAGCTTCTCGGTCTCGGCTCCCATAGCAAGCGCTAACAGCTGATGACCGAGGCAAATACCGAAAATCGGCTTTTTGCCTACGAGCTTCTTTATAACCTCTATCTGAAAAAGGTTTTCGGCGGGGTCGCCCGGTCCGTTTGAAAGCATAATACCGTCGGGGTTGGTTTTTAAAATTTCCTCCGCTGTAGTATCGGCGGGTACTGCCGTTACCCTACAGCCGCGAATATTCAGCTCCCTTATAATGTTGCGCTTTGCGCCGTAATCGATAAGAGTTACCTTAAATTTTTCGTTTTCGGCGGGATAAACCGCGGCAGTTTTAGCGGTTACGCTCTCTACCGCGCCGATAATTTTATAAGCCTTAAGCGGCTTTAAATCAGATGGGATTTCACCGCATATAGCCGCGTTCAGTACACCTTGCTCGCGGATAATTTTGGTTATCGCCCTTGTGTCAACCCCGTAAATTGCGGGGATTCCCTTTTCCTTTAAAAAGCCATCAAGGGTTCCCTTGCACCGAAAATTCGACGGATTATCGCACTTTTCGCGCACAACATAGCCCTTTACCGAGCACTCGCCCTCAAAATCCTCGGGGATTATTCCGTAATTTCCTATCATAGGAAAGGTCTGCAAAACAATCTGCCCGAAATAGCTTTCGTCTGTAAGGGTCTCGATATAGCCGCACATACCCGTAGTGAAAACAAGCTCGCCTACCGTGTCTTTTTCCGCGCCAAAGGAATATCCCTCGAAAACCGTTCCGTCCTCTAATACCAAATATGCCTTTTTATCCATAGCATTAACCCAAGGTCGCGGCCATTACCGCCTTAATTGTGTGCATACGGTTCTCCGCCTCGTCAAATACTATCGACCTGGGCGACTCGAACACGCCGTCGGTCACCTCGAAGCAGTCCCTGCCGAACTTTTCACCCATTTCCTTGCCGACCGTGGTTTTAAGGTCGTGGAAGGCGGGCAGACAGTGCATAAACACTGCGTTGTCTTTAGCGTTCGCCATAAGCTTTTCGTTTACCTGATAGGGAGAAAGCTCACGAACGCGCTCCTCCCAAACCTCTATCGGCTCGCCCATTGAAACCCACACGTCGGTGTAGATTACGTCGGCGTTCCTTGTAGCCTTTAAGGGGTCTGTTTCAAAGGTAAGGGTTGCTCCGCTTACGGCGGCGATTTCCTCACAGGTTTTTACTAACTCCTTATCGGGGAAATACTTTTCGGGGGCGCAGGCGGTAAAATTAAGTCCCATTTTAGCACAGCCCACCATAAGAGAATTTCCCATATTGTAGCGGGCGTCCCCCATATAGACAAGGTTAATGCCGCTAAGCTTCCCGAAATGCTCCTTAATTGTAAGGAAATCGGCTAAAATCTGGGTGGGGTGGAACTCGTTTGTAAGTCCGTTCCAAACAGGAACGCCCGCGTATTTTGCCAAATCTTCCACAATTTCCTGACCGTAGCCGCGGTACTCTATACCGTCAAACATTCTGCCTAAAACCCGCGCGGTGTCGGCAATGCTCTCCTTTTTACCAATCTGAGAGCCTGACGGATCAAGGTAGGTAACTCCCATTCCGAGGTCGTGCGCCGCAACCTCAAAGCTGCAACGGGTTCTGGTGCTGGTTTTTTCAAATATAAGCGCAATATTTTTGCCCGCGCAGATGTTGTGGGGAATACCGTTCTTCTTTTTATATTTAAGCTCCGACGCAAGGTCTAAAAGACAGGCAATCTCCTCTCGAGAGAAATCCAAGAGCTTTAAAAAGCTTTTTCCTTTAAAATCCATTTTTCAGTCTCCTTATTCACAAGCCTCTTTTAGTATTTGAACAGCTTTTTTTAGCTGTTCCCACGGAATATTAAGGGCGGGGAGCAGGCGCACCTTAGTCTTTGCCTTAATAACAAGAACTCCGTTTTCGCGGCATTTTTCTATAACCTCGCCCGCGTCCTTTTCGGTCTCTATGCCTAACATCAGTCCCATACCCGTAACAGATTTTACACCCGAAGCTACGGATAACTCATTAATAATATACTCCGATTTTTCCCTTACCTCGGCTAAAAGGGTGTCGTCAATACGGTTTAAAATATTAAGCGCCCCCGCACAGCAGACGGGATTGCCCCCAAAAGTAGAGCCGTGGGAACCCGCGGTAAGCACATCTTTGACCTTATCGCCTAAAAGGGTCGCCCCTATAGGCAGTCCGCCTCCCAGTCCCTTTGCGGTTGAAACAATATCGGGGTTTATTCCGTAGTTCATATATCCGTAAAGTCTGCCTGTTCTGCCGTTGCCTGTCTGTACCTCGTCTGCAATCATAAGTATATCCTGCTCTTTTGCTATTTTGGCTATTGCAGTTACAAATTCTTTTGTTAAGGGCATAACGCCGCCCTCGCCCTGAACAGGCTCGAACATTATAGCGGCAACCTTGTTGTCATTAACCTTTTGTTTTAAATCGTTAATATTATTCGCCTCGGCATAGACAAAGCCCTCGGTAAGCGGTAAAAAGTCCCTGTGGAAAACCTCCTGCCCCGTTGCGGCAAGGGTGGTTACCGTTCTGCCGTGAAAGCTGTTTTTAAGGGTGATAATTGTATTGTATTCAACACCCTTTTTATCTGCTGCGTATTTGCGCGCAACCTTTATTGCGCACTCGTTAGCCTCCGCCCCCGAATTTGAAAAGAAAACCCTTTTAAGCCCCGTGCGGCTGCAAAGCATTTCGGCTAAATCGGCGGCGGGCTTTGTGAAATATAAATTAGAGGTATGCTGAACCTTATTTAACTGCTCAGTTACGGCGTTTATCCAGTCATTATCCGCCGCTCCGAAGGTGTTAACGGCGATACCCGTGCCTAAATCTATGTACTCTTTGCCCTCCTCGTCCTTTAAAAGCGAGCCTTTACCCTCGCTTATTACAATCGGAAAGCGGGCGTAGGTCGCGGCGATAAATTCGCCGTCCTTTTGCTTAACGTTCATCGTTTTTGTCTCCCGTAACCATTGTACCCGCTCCCTCGTCGGTAAGGGTCTCGATAAGCAATGCGTGGGGCACTCTGCCGTCTAAAATAATCACCTTTTTAACTCCGCGGTGAATAGCCTCGATACAGCAC
>JBJEOE010000009.1:0-4962 GCA_051880555.1 Acutalibacteraceae bacterium | reverse complement strand
ATTACAAGGGCGGCAAGTGGTTGCCCGAGGTCGCAAACCGCGCCGATTACGCGGGGCTGTTTAACAGACCTATCGACGGGCTGATGATGAAGACCGACACGGGCGCGAAGCTTTACTACCGTGTACATCTTCGCCGCTCTAACAAGTGGTTAACGTGGGTCACAGGGTACAACGAAAACGATAACAACAACGGCTACGCAGGAATACTCGGTCAAGAAATCGACGGTATACAAATTAAATTTTAAAGGAGGGTTACATATGAACAAGAGCTTTGAAAAATGGTTAAAGGCGGCGGGCGTCCGCGCGGTTAAAACCGTAGCCCAGACCGCAATAGCCACCATAGGTACCTCGGCGGTGCTGTCGGCGGTGGATTGGAAAGTGGTAATCTCCGCCTCGCTCCTCGCAGGGATTCTTTCACTGCTTACAAGCGTTGCGGGACTGCCCGAGGTAAAAGAAGATAAGGAAGAATAAAGTCCATACTTTACATTGATTAAGCGTGCTGAAAAAATCGGCACGCTTTTTTCTTGTTTCTCCCTTGACTTTTTGATATGCGTGTTATTATAAAGACAGGGCGCAAGCCTCTAATATCCGATACCGCAGACAAAGCGGTTAATAAATTATGTTAGGAGATTATAAAATGAAAGATATTTTTACAATTTTGAGCGAATCAGGCATTGAGGTCGGTGAGGAGCTTAAAAAGCCGCTTTTAAAGGCGGTAGGCGAAAATTATCGCACAATCGCGGAATTTGAAAAAAAGACTGCCCGCATATCGGAGCTTGAAAATCAGAACGGCGAGCTGTCCGAGCAGATTAAAGCTTTTGACGGTGATAAGTCTAAGCTTGAAGAGCTGCAGAACAAGGTGGCTGATTATGAAAAAGCCGAACAGAAACGCAAAGAGGAACAGCAGGCGGCCGAGCTGGAAAACTCTATGCGCGAACGCTTTAAAGGACTTAACGGCGAGCATAAGTATATTAACGAGTATACTGAAAAAGCCGTGTTCGAGGATTTTAAGGCGGCGGTTGCCGACAAGGCAAACGCAGGAAAATCCGACGCAGATATTTATTCGCAGCTTGTAAAGGACAAAAATATCTATCAGAACCCCAATACGGTTGTTTTGCCTCCTGTAGGCGGCGGTTCTTCAAGCGACAAAAAAACAATTGAAGAACTATCAAAATTGTCTTATGACGAATATAAAGCATATCGAAACAAAAATTAAGGAAGAAGGATAAAAAAATGCCCAATAATTTACTTACTCCCCAAATAATTGCTAATGAGGCATTAATGGTGCTTGAAAGCAATTTGACTATGGCCGGACTTGTACATCGTGATTATTCTAACGAGTTTGTACGCGTTGGCGATACTGTCACAATCAGAAAACCCGCTAAATTCGTGGCAAAGAATTTTACAGGTGAAGTTTCTGAACAGGATATCACCGAGGGCTCTGTTCCCGTCAAGCTTGACAGATTCAGAGATGTAACCGTCAAAGTTACAAGCAAGGAATTAACTCTTGATATTAAGGACTTTTCAGAACAAGTTGTCAGCCCTGCTTTGTCAGCAATCGCGCAGGCTATCGATACTGACCTTTTAACCGTTGGCATTGAAAAAGCGGCTAAAAAAGCTACTGTATCGGCAACACCTGTTATAAGCGATATTGCCGGTGTTGGCAAAGCACTTGATATTTCAAAAGCTCCAAGAGTTAATCGCCGACTGATTTTGCCCCCTGAAATACTTTATAAGTATAACACTATCGATAATTTTGCTAAACAGGCATATAAAGGCGATTCGGACGCTCTTAAAAATTCCGAAATCGGTAAGGTTTATTCTTGCGATACGTTTATGTCGCAGAATTGTCCTGAAAATCAGTCTGCAACTGCAGGAACTGCTACGGCATATAAAGTAACAGGCAGTAAAAACGCTACACAGTTTACTGTATCTGGCGGTACACCTGCAACCGGAACAATCAAAAAGGGCGATCAGCTTATTGTAAATGGTTATTTATATACCTGCGTCGAAGACCTTACCCTTGCAAGTGGTGGCGGTACTCTCAAGGTAGACCAAAATATCCCTGCTACAATCAGCGAAGCAACAAATGTTAAAGTTATAAATAAAGCTCACGCTTTAGGCTTCCATCGTAACGGTCTTGCACTTGTTACCAGAAATCTTGAACTTCCTATGGGCGCCGCTAAAGCTTATATTGCATCTGCAAATGGTATATCTGTTCGTGTGGTAATGGATTATGACACCAAGACCAAAACAGATACTATCAGTTTTGATGTGATTTACGGCGTTAAGGAACTTGATGAAAATCTCCTCGTTGATTTCTCTTAATAAAATTATAAGGAATTAAGAAGATGTATCTTGAATATTCTGACTATTTGGATTTCGGCGGGAATATGGATAGAAAGTCATTTGACCGTTTTTGCTTTCGCACGGAAAAGCTTGTTGATATGTATACGCTGTCGCGGCTTAAGGATGTCCCTTATGATAAGATTCCGCAAGAGGTCAAGCGCTGTGTATTTGAACTGATACAGTATATTTCGGAGAATTTTTCGGGCGGTTCTGTTCGTGAAAAGACATCTGAAAGTAACGACGGCTATTCCGCATCATATGAAAGCAAAACCGCACAGCAGACAATATCCGATATTATTTATACCTATCTGTGTGATACTGACCTTTTATACAGGGGGACGGATTTATGAGCTATCCCGCCTGGTGGAATAAGGATATAACGCTTTTCAACCGATACGAGGATAAAGACGGTGCGGTGAAATGGTACAAAAGTATTATTTCGGGCTGTTCTGTGAAAAATATTCCGTCTTATAAAGTCTCGTCGGGCAAGGGCGCCGCGGGCAGTCAGAATATTGTTAGAATAAGAAAATCCGATAAATATATGCCGCCCGAGGAGTGGACTGAAAAACAATATCGCGAGCCGTTTTTCACTCTTAAGGGCGGTGATATAGTGATAATCGGGAATGCGTCGGACAGTATCGATGAGTACCAAAAAGGCAACCGTTCAAGCGATATACTGCAAAAATACAGTACCCACTGTTTTGTTATCGGTTCGGTTTCGGTCAATGATTTCGGTAGCTTAGCGCACTATATGGTTTCGGGGTGATGATATGGATTTTATAACGCCGTTTGCAAAGTTTATAATGCAATGCGAATCGGTTAAAAACAACAAGCTTTTCCTTAATTTCGTCGAGAATCAGCAGGGTGGAATAAAGCAAATTGTCACCTCACAGATTGACCGAGCGCAGGACAAGGAGTATGTTGACGGCTCTGTACTGCATAAGGTGATTTTTACCGTTTTTGACTTTAAAAGCATAGGTTTTAATGCACTTATTGCCGACCTGTCAAAAAACGAAAATATAGAAACCATCCTTGAAGTTCAGGATTTTATAGACTGGCTTGCAAAGCAGGAAAAGGCGAAAAATTATCCCGATTTCGGAGCCGTTTATAAAGTGGAAAAGCTTGAAACCAGTTATTTATCGCCCTCAACCCCAGCTTTTGATAGAAACGCGCCCGATATAGCAAGGTACAGCATACCTATAGTGTGCTGGCTTTGGGACTACACGGAGGCGATACGGTAATGGCGGACAGGAATGTATCATTTTATCTTGAACGCGAATTGCAGAAGTTTAAAACCCCTGCTGTGAAGAATTATGCTCTCCAAATGTGGTATAAGCGGATGTATCCTTATATTCCATTTGAAAGCGGCATTTTAGCCGATCAGGTCTCTTTCGAGGAAGATGGCATACATTTTAAAGGACCGCAGTCAAGGTATTTGTATTACGGTATGCTTATGGTATCACCTACAACGGGCTCATCGTGGGCTAAAAAGGACGAACGTAAGGTCTTGACAAACAAAGCGCTTATAATGTCTCACGAACAGCACCCGCTCGCCTGCGCAAAATGGGGCGAGGTTGCCGCAAATCTTCACGGCGACGTTATTTCAAAGGAAATCAAAGAGTATATTTTATCTTTAAAATAAGGAGTTGATTACAATGACCAAAGAACAGCTTAACACATTTCTTGATGCCTTTAAGCTTACCTCCACGGGCAATATAACCGATGTCGGAAGTTCCGATATAAAAAGAAAACTGCTTGTCCACTACATTAAGAAGGAGGGCAATTCGGCTTATGAAATGCTTGGCTACAAGCAGGAGAGCTCGACGACCGCCTCGAACTATGATACCTCCGACATAACCGATGTTACGGGCGCGACATATACGGACGTTGCCGGTAAGGCGGAGAAAATTGAAATGTCGGAATACCATATCAATCCTGCGGCTACCAAATTCCTTGAGGAGGCTATCAAGCTTAAGCTTTCTGATCAGGAAGAGGATATGCAGAATTACAGTATTTTGACCGTGTACGGCTTTTTGCGTAACAGCGACGGCGCTTGTCTTGCAACCGAGGAAACGGGCTGTACGCTGTTGTTAGATAACCTCGGCGGTCAGGGCTTCACCACCAATGATGTGAATATCACGCTATCGGGCATTAAGACCTACGGAACAGTAACCGAAATTACAAAAACGCCCACCTTTACAGAAGCAAAGGCTGTGGCTTAAATTTAAGGTCCCCCAATCCGAAAGGAATGGGGGATTTTTCATAAACCCCTTGATTTTTGGAATATATTGGTGTAATATTTAATTACAACATATAAGGGGAATGTAAAAATGTCAAAATTGATTCAATGTAAAAATTGCGGGAAAATTTATCCGTCAACACTTAAATGTTGTCCTGAATGTTTTGCGGCTAAGCCGAAACAACCCGCAAAAATTGCTTTAGGAATCGTAATAGTTGTACTGGGTGTACTTTTAATAATCAGCGGTATTGTTTCATTGAGCGGAAATGATTTAAACAACCCATCAGCGACCCCCGATGTTTCTTCAACCGAATCCAATAAAAACTTAGTTACATATGCAAATTTTGAAAAAATCGAAAACGGTATGACATACG
>JBJEOE010000008.1:0-26036 GCA_051880555.1 Acutalibacteraceae bacterium | reverse complement strand
CGGGACTTAATATCCCACTCACGCCACGGAGCGATAATCGGCATATCGGGAGCGAAAGCCTTAATCGCAAGCTCAAAACGCACCTGATCGTTGCCCTTGCCCGTACAGCCGTGGCAGATAGCGTCCGCACCCTCGGCGATAGCGATTTCGGCTATACGCTTAGCTATAGGAGGACGTGCGAAAGCCGTACCCAACATATACTCCTCATATAAAGCGCCCGCCTGAACGCAGGGGAAAACGTAATCCTCAAGAAATTCCTTTGTAAGGTCTTCAACATAAAGCTTGGACGCGCCTGTTTTAAGCGCCTTTTCCTCAAGTCCCTCAAGCTCGCTTGCCTGACCGACATTGCCCGAAACCGCAATAATTTCGGGATTATTGTAGTTTTCCTTAAGCCACGGAATGATGATTGATGTATCAAGACCGCCTGAATATGCAAGAACAACCTTCTTTATTTCCTTTTTATTCATTTTTATTCCTCCAATTTGCATATTTATTAATTTCTATGCATAAATTATATCACATCTTGAATAAATATGCAATATATTTTTAAATATTTTTTAGATTTTACCCCGTATACATATATAATAGCGTGGATTGTTTGAATTTTGTATAATTTTCACTAAGGCAATACGGACAGTCGAGTTCTAAATATTCCGGCGTAGGGCGGGGGCTTGTCTCCCGCCGTCTAAGTATCTAATGTCTACCGTCTAAAATCTATCTTAGTAGGGACGGGTCTCGCACTGCGGTGTTCGGTCCCTCGACGGCTCTGACAGTCCGGTGGACTGTCATTCGCTACCGTCTCGCACGCTTACGCTACGTCCCCGACCGTCCGTTATATAATGTATATACACATTAAAATAATATATACAAAAATTACTATGTACTTTAGTGCGTATTTATTAAAAATCGGAAATTTGCTTTAATATCCTAAAGTTGTCTTGACAAGTATTTTTTGTTGTGATAGAATAATCGGTATTAAGGAAGTGTTAACAATGTGTAAAGTTTTAGCAAAAGCTTCATACCGTTGTCCGTCGGTTGCGTCATACGCAGCCTTTTGTTGTTGCGCTTCCGAAATATGCCTTATGTAGGACACTGTCTCGGCTGCAGTGTCCTTTTTCTGCATTTTGCGGTTATTTTCGGCGTGTTACCGCGCCGTGAATATAATTTTCTTTTAGAAAGAAGTTGTTTTAAATGAAGAAATTTGTAAGAATTATGAGCGTCTTAACGGCGGCTTGTCTCATTCTTACCGCTCTCGCAGGCTGCGGCGGCTCCAACGGCGGCTCGTCAGCAAAAATCAAAATCGGCGGAATAGGACCGATTACAGGCGGCGCCGCTATTTACGGCAACGCGGTTAAGAACGCGGCTGAAATCGCAGTTGAGGAAATCAACGCCAAGGGCGGTGACATTCAGTTCGAGTTTATGTTTGAGGACGACGAGCACGACGCGGAAAAATCCATTAACGCTTACAACAAGCTTAAAGACAAAGGTATGCAGATACTTATGGGTACCGTTACCACCACCCCCTGCATCGCGGTTTCCAGCGAAACTAACGCGGACAGCATTTTTGAGCTTACTCCCTCTGCTTCCTCTACCGACGTAATCGGCGGTCAGCCCGATAAGGACGGCAACGTTACCATTCAGCGTAAGTCCAACGTTTTCCAGATGTGCTTTACCGACCCGAACCAGGGTACTGCTTCGGCGGACTATATTAAGGAAAAGGCTCTCGGAACAAAAATCGCTGTAATTTACAATAACGGCGACGCTTATTCAACCGGTATTTATCAGAAATTCGAAGCCCGTGCCAAGGAGCTCGGACTTAATGTCGTAAGCGTTACCACCTTCCCGAGCGACGATAACACCGACTTCACCGTACAGCTTAACGACGCTAAGAACAAGGGCGCGGACCTTCTCTTCCTCCCGATTTACTACACTCCCGCTTCCCTTATCTTAAAGCAGGCAAAGGATATGCAGTACGCTCCTAAGATTTTCGGCGTTGACGGTATGGACGGCATACTCACCGTTGAAAACTTTGATACCTCTCTTGCAGAGGGCGTAATGCTCCTTACTCCCTTTACCGCAGACGCTACAGATGAAAAAACCCAGAGCTTCGTAAAGAAGTATAAGGAAAAATACGGCGATACCCCCAACCAGTTCGCCGCAGACGCTTACGACTGCATCTACGCTATCTACGAGGCTTGCAAGGCGGCTAATGTTACCGCAGATATGTCTAAAGAGGACATCTGCGAAAAGCTTACCGCGCAGTTCACAAGCTCTGAATTTAAGTTTGACGGTCTTACAGGCGACGGAATGACCTGGTCTGATTCTGGCGAGGTTTCCAAGTCTCCTAAGGGTATGGTAATCAAAAACGGCGCATACGCAGGTATGTAATTTTTCTAAGCAAATAGAAAAAGGGGGTTGGGCTCCAACCTCCTTTTTCGGTTTTACTTGGGCTGACGAGAGTCGAACCGGTTACGGGTTCGATTCTCGTCACCCTAAATACACCGACAATGTCGGTTTGAATTTGAGGTGTAAGCATGACTTTCATTTCTAACTTAATAAACGGAATAAGCCTTGGGAGCATCTACGCCATAATCGCACTCGGATACACAATGGTATACGGCATTTCAAAAATGCTTAACTTCGCGCACGGCGACGTAATAATGGTCGGCGCGTATGTTTCGTATATCTGCACAACGTCGGCAGGTATTCCGCCGATACTGTCTGTTGTGATTGCTATGGCTGTGTGTACGGTTTTGGGCATACTTATTGAAGGACTTGCTTACCGACCGCTCAGAAAAGCCTCCTCCCTCGCGGTGCTTATTACGGCTATCGGCGTAAGCTACTTTTTACAGAACTCTGCACTGCTTATCTGGGGCAGTAACCCTAAGACCTTCAGCTCCATAGTTCCGTTTGATTCGATTGCATTATTTGACGGAAAGCTTATTATAACTGCCGAATCTATTGTAACCGTGGCGATCTGCATAATTATTATGATAGGTCTTAATCTCTTTACCAAAAACGGTAAAATGGGTAAGGCAATGCGGGCGGTTTCCGAGGATAAGGACGCGGCTCAGCTGATGGGTATTAATACGAATTTCACTATTTCCATGACCTTTGCCATAGGCAGCGCCTTAGCCGCGATAGCGGGCGTGCTTTTATGCTCGGCATACCCCGTTTTAATTCCTACTACAGGCTCAATGCCGGGTATCAAAGCGTTTACCGCCGCAGTTTTCGGAGGAATAGGCTCAATCCCCGGCGCAATGCTTGGCGGAATACTTTTAGGAATTATTGAAATTTTCGGAAAATCCTATATTTCAACCGCTTTGTCGGACGCTATAGTTTTCGCCGTGCTTATAATCGTTCTGCTTTTAAAGCCGACGGGACTTTTAGGCAAAAAGATTAACGAAAAGGTGTGAGGTGTGAATTATGAGTATTGTTTCCAAATATAAGGCTTTAAGCAAATTTGCCCGCACCAACATAAAAACCTACGGTCTTGTAATTATCGCCTTTGCGATTTTGCTTCCGTTGCAGTCCGCGGGAATGCTTAATAACTCGATAAGCGGTCAGTTAGTACCCATCTGTACCTACATAGTGCTGGCTGTCTCCCTTAACCTTACGGTCGGTGTTTTGGGCGAGCTTTCCTTAGGTCACGCGGGCTTTATGAGCGTGGGCGCCTTTTCGGGCGTGGTCGCCGCCGCGGCTTTTCAGGACTCTGTCAATTCTGACCCCTTAAGGCTTTTGCTTGCTATCATAATCGGCGGCATATTAGCAGGAATAGCGGGACTTTTAATCGGTATACCCGTTCTTCGTCTTCGCGGCGACTATCTTGCAATTGTAACCCTCGCCTTCGGCGAAATAATCAAGAATATAATCAACTGCCTGTATGTGGGTATCGACTTAAATGGGCTTCATTTCAGTATGAAGGACACCGCCTCGCTTGGTATGACCAACGGCAGAATCGTTTTAAACGGTCCGCAGGGCGCGGTGGGCATTTCCAAAATAGCCACCTTTACGGCAGGGTTTATACTTATACTTTTTACCCTCTTTGTAGTGATTAATATGATTTACAGCAGAACAGGCAGAGCCATTACCGCCATACGCGACAACCGTATCGCCGCGGAATCGGTAGGAATAAGCATTACAAAGTACAAGCTAACCGCCTTTATAACCTCCGCTGTGCTTGCGGGTATGGCGGGCGCGCTTTACGCTATGAATTTCTCGACCGTAGCTCCCAAGAAATTCGATTTCAACACATCTATTCTCATTCTCGTATTCGTAGTATTAGGCGGTATGGGCAATATCTTAGGCTCTATAATCGCCACGACGGTTCTCTATATGCTCCCCGAGCTTTTAAGAGAATTTGCCGATTACAGAATGTTAATCTACGCTATCGTTCTTATTTTGGTAATGCTTGCAACCAACAGCACCAAGGCTAAGCAGATAACCGAGAACCTTAAGCTTAAAATCAAAGGCATATTTATTCACAAAAACAACAACAATAACGACGGTGGGGAGGTAACGGACAATGGATAAAATGGTACCCTATCCCTCCGGCGCGATAGTCCCCGAGCGAGACGTCCAAAAGACCCCCATTCTCGAAACCCATCATTTAGGTATCGATTTCGGAGGACTTACCGCAGTTGACGAGTTTTCAATCACCGTCGGCAGAACCGAAATTTCGGGACTTATAGGTCCTAACGGCGCGGGAAAAACCACCGTTTTCAATCTGCTGACCAACGTTTACCAGCCCACACGAGGTACAATTATGCTTGACGGCAAGCAGACGGCGGGTAAAACTACTGCGCAGGTAAACCGTATGGGCATCGCCCGCACCTTCCAGAACATTCGCCTTTTCTCTAATATGAGCGTGCTTGACAATGTAAAGGTCGGGCTTCACAATTCGATAAAGGAAGGCTTTTTTGCTTCTATAACCCACAGCTTAGGCTACGGCAAGGCGGAGAAAAAGGCTAACGAGCGGGCGCTCGAGCTCCTTGACTTCTTCTCTATGGCTGATATGGCTAACGCCGAGGCGGGCTCTCTGCCCTACGGCGCGCAGAGAAGGCTTGAAATCGTAAGAGCTCTTGCGACAAATCCGGGCATTATACTGCTTGACGAGCCCGCGGCGGGTATGAACCCGTCGGAAACCGCCGAGCTTATGGAAAATATCCGCCGCATACGCGACACCTTCAATATCGCGGTAATGCTTATCGAACACGATATGAGCCTTGTTATGAACATATGCGAGGGAATATGCGTGCTTGACCACGGCAAGATAATCGCAAAGGGTACGCCCGACGAAATAAAGTCCAACCCCGCAGTTATCGAGGCGTATCTCGGAAAGAAAAAGGAGGCGGACGGCAATGCTTAAGGTTGACGATATAAACGTATATTACGGCAACATTCACGCCTTAAAGGGAATTTCCTTAGAGGTTCACCCCGACGAAATAGTAGCCCTGATAGGCGCTAACGGCGCGGGAAAGTCCACCACCCTTAAAACAATTTCGGGGCTTATGCGCACAAAGACGGGCAGTATCACCCTTATGGACGAGGATATTTCCCACACCGACGCCCACAAGCTTGTGGCAAAGGGCTTAGCCCACGTTCCCGAGGGCAGACGCATATTTTTGCAGATGACCGTTCAGGAAAACCTTGAAATGGGCGCTTATACACAGCCGGGATATGTAAAAGACGGCATTAAGGACGTTTTTGAGCGTTTCCCCCGACTTAAGCACCGCAAGAATCAGATTGCAGGTACATTATCGGGCGGCGAACAGCAGATGCTCGCTATGGGACGCGCCCTTATGAGCAAGCCGAAGCTTTTAATGCTCGACGAGCCCTCAATGGGCTTAGCCCCGATACTTGTTCAGCAGATTTTTGATATTATCAAGGAACTGCACGACGCAGGCACAACCATTCTTTTGGTGGAGCAGAACGCCGAGATGGCTCTGCAAATCGCCGACCGCGCCTATGTTCTTGAATCGGGAAGAATTACGATTTCAGGCACAGGTAAGGAATTAGCCCAAAGCGATTCCATTAAAAAGGCATATCTAGGCGGTTAAATATCCTAATCTGTCGGCACAATATTACGTAAAAACACCGAGGTCAATTCCGACCTCGGTGTTTTTATGGGTTCTGTTTCAAATTTTTGGTTCAAAGAGATTTGGGGCTGTAAAAAACAAATCGGGGTATTGGAGTAATAACAAATTAAATATCAGGCGTTAGCGGGGGCTTGTCTCGCGCCGTGTAATGTCTGAAACGCGGAACGGATAAATCCGTTCCCTACATTTTTATCTTTTATACCCCCGATAAATCAAACGAGGGTATATATTTTTTGTCCGAGCTTTCGCGTTCCTGAAAATATACATTTTCGAAATCGCTGTCACATATATAAGTAAGCACCTTTTCGTACTCTCGCTTGGTAACGCGGCGGTTTATAATCGGCATATTTTCCGCCCTGCCGCAGGGGGTGTACTGGCTCATAATGCTGAAATAGGCGTCAGGCGTGTTATCTCTTACCCAGTCGAAAACCCTAATCGCCTCGCCAGTCCCCTGCGGGAGTAAGAGGTGCCTTACAATAAGCCCTTTTTTCATAATTCCGTCCTTAAATTCGCATACAGGCTGCTGTAAACAGCACTCCCTTATTGCCGCGGCGGCGTGTTCGGGATAATCCGGCGCACCCGAATAAAGGGCGGCGCGTTCGCGTGAGAGATATTTTAAATCCATTAAAAAAATATCGACATAGCCCTTTAGCGCCCGTATTTCCTCCACCGAATCATACCCGCCCGAATTGTATACAACGGGAATTTTCGGCTTATAAATATCAAGCGCGCGGATTATTGCGGGGACAAAATGGGTAGGGGTTACAAAGTTTATGTTGTGCGCTCCTTTGTCCTCTAATTCCTTAAAAATATCGGCTAATCTTTGGTAGGTTATTACCTTTCCGAAGCCGCCGTGAGATATATCATAGTTCTGGCAAAAGGCGCAGTCGAGGGTACAGCCGCTGAAAAAGACCGTACCCGAACCATTTGTCCCGCTGATACACGGCTCCTCCCAAAAATGCAAAGCAGCCCTTGCTACTTTTGGTAGCAAAGGCATTTTGCAAAAGCCGTTTAAATTTTCTTCGTTCGTGCGCTCGGCGTTACACCGTCTCGGACACAGACTGCATTTCATTTTGCTTTTTTCTCCGTTTTGGTCTTTAACTCGCATATCCTTTTGCGGACGATTAAATCGTCATAGGTCTTTTTAAAGGACACCCTTCCGCAAAAGCGTCTGCCGCATTTTTTACATTCAAATTTCGCCGAAAACCAGCGGTTGCCGTAGCGCCATTTTGTTATGCGCTTCGCCTTTTCGCCGCATTTGTCGCAGGAAAAACGCAAATCTTCCTTGTTTATGCGCTCATCATCAATATCTGAAATGTTAAATGGCTTAAAGCGAAGTCTTTTGTAAAACTCGGGGTCGGCGGTATCGCGTATCAGCGCCGAAAAGCGTTCCTCATTATAGCATTTTTGAAGCAAAGCCACGCTTAAAAGGCTGTCGTCCTTGGCGGTGTGAAGCTCGAAGCTGTCGGTTTTAACCCCTAAAAGCTCTGCCGCCGCACCCAATGAAATCTGATTTTTGTCCTCATAGCCGCCACGTCGCAATTCCCCCTGAACAAACTTCTGCAAATCAAGGTATCTTTCAATCGCGAATTTTCTGCCGCCGCCAAGTAGATATTCCTCGTTTTCCTTTATCGAATAAAGGTCGGAATCGCTCCAGGTCATAGTTACGGTATTTTCCCCCGCCCAGACGTTATAGCGGTCGATCGCGGTGTCAAAGGGAACACCCGCCAGCATTTTTTCGGTGGTAATTCCCGTAAGCTTTGCGAATCTGCCGGTAACCTTTTTGGAAATATCGGATTTCACCGTTTCCTCAAAGGTATCGACAATACTAAATTCACCGTCAAGCTTTACCGCGCCTATCTGCAAAATCTGATTAATAAACCGCTTGTGCTTTGTGGAATAGGCGCTGTCCCACTCCAAATCGAGAATAATATAGTTCATTATTTACGTCTCGACTCCGCCTTCATACGCTCTTCCTTGCCTAAGATACGCTTACGAAGCCTGATATTGTGGGGTGTAATTTCCACAAGCTCGTCCTCTTTTATAAATTCAAGCGACTGTTCAAGCGAAAGCCTTGTGGGCGGGACAAGCCTTAACGCGTCGTCCGAGCCTGCGGCGCGGGTGTTAGTCATCTGCTTTTTCTTGCACACGTTGCAGACAATATCCTCATTCTTCGGGTTTTCACCCACAATCATACCCTCGTAAACCGGAGTTCCCGCCCCGATAAAGAGCCTTCCTCTGCTCTGGGTGTTAAACAGTCCGTAGCCTGTCGCCTCGCCCGTTTCGTGGGCGATAATAGAGCCTGTTGAACGCTGTTCAATATCACCCTTATAGGGCTGATAGCTGTCAAAAACGTGGTTCATAATACCGTTGCCGTTAGTGTCGGTAAGGAACTGGGAGCGGTAGCCCAAAAGTCCGCGGGCGGGAATCAAAAACTCAAGGTGGGAAACCCCGCCCTCGCGGGTGCCCATATTCTTAATCTCCGCCTTGCGGGTGCCAAGCCGCTCCATAACAGAGCCGACATATTCCTCGGGTACCTCTATCATCAACAGCTCGATAGGCTCTAACTTCTCACCGTTCTCGCCCTGCTTGTAGATAACCTCGGGCGGAGAAACCTGAAATTCATAGCCCTGACGGCGCATTGTCTCAATAAGAATGGAAAGGTGCAGTTCTCCCCTGCCCGAAACCTTAAAGGTATCGGCTGAATCGGTTTCCTCAACACGAAGGCTTACGTTGGTCATAACCTCCTTAAACAGGCGGTCGCGTAGGTTACGGGAGGTTACAAACTTTCCGTCCTTGCCCGCGAAGGGTGAATTATTTACCATAAAGTTCATAGCAAGCGTCGGTTCGTCTATCTTAACAAAGGGCAGCGGCTCTACACAGTCGGGCGCGCAGGCAGTTTCGCCTATTTCAAGCTCGGAAATTCCCGCAACCTGAATAATATCGCCGACAGAAGCGCTTTCCTCCTCTACACGCTTAAGCCCTCTATACATAAAGAGCTTTGCAATCTTGACGTTTGAGGTCGTGCCGTCCTTGTGGCAAAGCGCTACGGTCTGACCGACCTTTACAGTACCCCTTATAACCCTTCCTACGCCTATTCTGCCCAAATAATCGTCATACTCGATATTGGTGAAAAGGATTTGGGTAGGACCGTTGGGGTCGCCCTCGGGCGGAGCTATCTCCTTTACAATCTCGTCAAAGAGCGGCTTCATATCTGTGCCTTTAGTTTCGGGGGAATAGGTGGCGTAGCCGTCCCTGCCAGAGGCAAATATGACAGGGAACTCGATCTGCTCCTCGTCCGCGCCGAGCTCGATAAAGAGGTCTAACACCTCGTCCACAACCTCGTGGGGGCGCGCCATGGGACGGTCGATTTTATTAACCACAACAACCGCCTTTTTGCCTAAAGCCAGCGCCTTTTTAAGCACAAATCTCGTCTGGGGCATACAGCCCTCAAAGGCGTCTACAAGCAGAAGCACACCGTCCACCATCTGGAGTATGCGCTCAACCTCGCCGCCGAAATCGGCATGTCCCGGAGTATCGACAATGTTAATCCTGATTCCGTTATACATAACGCTGGTATTCTTTGAAAGAATTGTGATTCCGCGCTCCCTTTCAAGGTCGTTGGAATCCATTACGCGCTCGTTTACCGTCTCGTTAGCGCGGAAGGTGCCGCTTTGCTTTAAAAGCTGGTCAACAAGGGTTGTCTTACCGTGGTCAACGTGGGCGATAATAGCGATATTTCTTAAATTTTCAATCTTAGCCATTTTATTACCTCTTTTTTTATCTTCCAAATAATATATTATAATATAAGTAGACATTTTTGTCAACTAATCAAAAATTTTTTTAAGTTTCCCCGTTGTAAATACCACACTAAATCTTAATATAATGCTTATTATGCAAGAAGCAGTGCTTTTACTTTGGTAAAAGTGCAGGCTTTTGTTTTTGCACTCTTGTGTAATAAGCAATGATTTAGTGTGGTAGCTAATCGAAGTCTGCATTTTTCGGTGTGTGCAGCTTTGGTTGCACAGACTTTTTTCTTTTGAGATGAGAATTATTATGTTGACCTTAGCCGCCGATTCTGCATCAGGTGCAGGAGGAGTAAGTATGTTACCGGCAATTATAGTACCTTCTATATTGGTTGCGCTGTTGTACTTTATTCCTTCGTATCTTGCTTTTAAAAGCAATCATACAAATAAAAAAGCGATACTAATTTTAAACATATTTTTGGGGTGGACATTTATAGGCTGGGTAATAGCGTTGATTTGGAGTGTTATGAATCAGAAAAAACAGTAATTTTAACTTTTAAAACACCGATAAAATAACGGCGACAGAGAGAAGTCTCCCTGCCGCCGCTGTTTATAAATTTAATTTTTACGCCTCGAAGGCATCAACTATAATTTCCGAAGAAATTATATTAAAGCCGAACTGTGAACCGCTGTTTTTAACGAAAAGAGTGACCGCCTTGCCGTTTTCCTCGCCGTCGTGCGAATCTACCTTTACAAGGGTGGTTACGGTGTAGCTACCGTCCTCGTTGAGCATTACAGAATCAATGGTATGCTTATAAACTGTGTAGCCCCTCGGGATAATGTAAACATACCCGTCCTTATGAGGAAACGCGGAGTTGACAGCCGAGAGGTTCTCCGCCTCGACCCCGTACATATTATACATATAATCCTCAACGCGGCTTTCTTTAATAAAGGACTCCTCTGTGCCGCCGTCCATATTGCATAGCGCGGCGACCGAGCAGTTAACCAACGCCTCGACAGAGGCTATATCCTCACCGTAGGCAAAGCTGTGATTGAGCATATTAAGAAAACGCGCCTCAAGCACCCTGTCGGCGTCCGCCGTCTGCACAGCGGGTCTGTTATCGCTAACCTCGGCGGGCTTTAGGGCGATTACGGAAGAGGAGGTAAGCATAAGCAGAGCAAGGCTCAAGCATACAAAAAACTTTCTTTTCATTTTACTCCGCCTCCATAACATAATAATCTATATTTCTATTATACACATATTAAAGAAAAATTGCAGAAACAATTCGGTTACAAATTGTTTCAAAATTGTAACACTTTCGCTTCTTTGTCCTTATGTGCGCACCGAAATTCTCTACAAAACGCACAAAATCGACTCAATTTCTTTGTTTATGACAATTTGATAATTTTTTAATATTTTTGTCACAATTATTAGTTGTATTTGCTAACGATATGTGTTATAATGGTTTTAACAAGTTGTTGCCGCGCAACGAGGCGCGGTAATTTAAAGGAGTGCATTATATTGAAACAGTATCCTATGAATCTTACCAGAAGCGTTGCCGTATTAGGTCACGGCGGCTCGGGCAAAACCACCCTTGCGGACGCAATTCTCTGCTGCGGCAAGGCGACCGAGCGTATCGGCAAAATCGCCGACGGCACCACCGTTATGGATTTTGACACCGAGGAGAAAAAACGTAAAAATTCGGTATCCACTTCTGTTTACGCGCTTGAGACGGGCGGGCAGAAGCTTAATCTTATAGACGCGCCGGGACTTTTCGACTTTGCGGGCGGTGTAAGCGAGGCGTTGGCGGCGGCGGACACCGCGCTTATCGCGATTTCGGGTAAATCGGGTCTTACCACCGGCGCAAAGCAAAGCTTTGCAAAGGCGCGCGCGGCAAAAAAAGCCGTAGCCTTCTTTGTAGGAAAGCTTGATTCCACCCACGCGCATTTTTACCGCGTAATTTCGGCTCTGGCGGGCAACTACGGCGCGGTAATCTGCCCCGTCACGATACCCTACATTGAAAACGACGAGGTTAAATGCTACATAAATCTTATTGAAAACAAGGCATACGCGTTTGACGGACTTGAGGCAAAGGAGCTTCGTATGCCCGTAAGCCGCGAGGCGGACGAAATGCGCAGTATGCTGCTTGAAGCCGTTGCCACCACCGACGACGCGTTAATGGAAAAGTATTTCGCGGGCGAGGAATTTACACCCGAGGAAATCAAGTCGGGGCTTAAAAAGGGCGTATGCTCGGGCGATATTTGCCCCGTTTTCGCGGGAGTTCAGCAGACGGGCGCGGCGGTGCCTATGCTTCTTGACGCTCTGCTTGAAATCACCCCCTCCTCCGCCGATTCCACCTACCGTCTTGCGGACGGCGAGGAAAAACAGTTTGACGAAAACGGCGAAAACGCCCTCTTGGTATTCAAAACCATAGCCGACCCGTTTGTTGGCAAGCTTTCCTACTTCAGGGTGCTTTCGGGCAAAATAAAGAACGATATCCGCCTTATCAACAGCCGCACGGGAGAAGAAGAAAGACTTTCCAAGCTTATGTGGCTTAAGGCGGGTAAGCAGGAGGACGCGGACGAAATTACAGCGGGCGATATAGGCTCGGTGGCAAAGCTCGGCGATGTAGTCACGGGCGACACACTCTCCGCTTCGGGCAAAATCACCGCCGCCCCCGCCGACTTCCCCGCACCCTGCCTGTCGGTAGCGGTATATCCCAAGGCGAAGGGGGACGAGGAAAAGATTGCCGCCGCCTTTAACCGTATCGCCGAGGAGGACCCGACGGTATCGGTTCACACCGACAGCGAGACCCACGAGCTGATTCTTTCGGCGCTGGGCGAGCAGCATATAGATGTAATCGTTTCCCGCTTGAAGTCAAAATTCGGTGCCGAGGTAGAGCTTAAACAGCCTAAAATCGCCTATCGCGAGACCATAAGAAAGCCCGTAAAGGTTCAGGGAAGACACAAAAAGCAGTCGGGCGGTCACGGTCAGTTCGGCGACGTGTGGATTGAGTTTGAGCCCTGCGATTCCGAAGAGCTTGTATTTGAGGAAAAGGTATTCGGCGGCGCGGTACCCAAAAACTTCTTCCCCGCGGTTGAAAAGGGACTGCGGGACAGCACGGCGAAGGGCGTGCTTGCGGGCTATCCCATGGTCGGCATAAAGGCAACCCTTGTAGACGGCTCCTACCACCCTGTCGATTCCTCGGAAATGTCCTTTAAAACTGCGGCTTCAATAGCCTTTAAGGACGGTATTCCCCAGGCGTCTCCCGTTCTGCTTGAGCCTATCGGCACCCTTAACGTGCTTGTTCCCGACGAAATGCTCGGCGATGTTATCGGCGACATCAACAAGCGCCGAGGCAGAATAATCGGTATGAATCCCGCCGAAAATAAGATGCAGGAAATTGTGGGCGAGGTTCCTATGGCTGAAATGGCGGACTTTGCGACCGCTATGCGTTCGATAACTCAGGGCACCGCCTCGTTTACACTGACTCCCGCAAGATATGAGGAGGTTCCCGCCGCTTTAGCGCAGAAAATCATCGACGCCGCCAAGCAGTAAAATATTAAAAATACAGTCAAACCGGCGACAAGCCGGTTTGATTTATTGACACAGATTTAAAAAAATGATATTATATAGATATAATAAATCTGTTTTTAGGAGTTCCAAATGTTTAAAGCCAAGTTTAAAGCAGGTATCTGCGTAATTATTTCAATTTTATTGCTTATTTCTTCGCTCGGCGTATCGGCAGAGGAGGATTACAGTCAGGGTCATATTATTATTGACAGCGTATCCGCCCTTAACGGAGATTCGGTAATTTTGCGGATAAATATGGAGAATAACCCCGGTATAATGGCTATGACAATCTCCATAACCTACGACAGCTCCGCCCTGACATACGAAAGGTACTATTTCGGTTATTTGAACGATTATACGGTCGTCGATCACCCCGATAAAAATTTAATTCGTTTTGTCAACTGCCAGAAGCGGGATTACTTTGACAACGATACTATATTAAGCGTTCAGTTCAAGGTCAAGGAGGACGCGGATTTCGGCTTTTATCCCGTTTCAATTGACTACAAGGCAGGAGATTTCTGCAACTGGAATCTTGATAAGCTTATGCCTGCTATAACCTCCGGCGGTGTTGACGTGGCGTATAACGGAAGCAACTGCAGTCACAAAAAGTACGGCGACTGGGAGGTTGTTGCAAAGCCCGAATGTACCGAAAAGGGAGCTAAACAGCGCGCCTGCGTAAAGTGCGGACACATAGATATAGGCGAAATTCCCGCCGCAGGTCACGATTTCGCCGAGGAATGGACGGTTGACAAAGCGGCGACTGCAGAAGCCTCGGGCATAATGTCGCGCCACTGTAAAAACTGCGAGGAGACAACCGATGTGCTTACCTTCTCGCTTCCCGAAAGCGATGAGATGCAAATCGACAACTCCGAGGGTACGGTAATAAAGCCCTCCGACTTAACGGATAAGCTGATGGAAGAACAGCTACCCGAGGTTTTTAAGCAAAACGGCGGAAGCAGTATAAACAAAAACAACAAGGACGGTAATAATTCCGACGCCAACGGTTCCGACGGAGATAATGAGACCCCGAGTATCGGCATACTTGAAGAAATCAAGGAAAACGGCGACGGTCCGCTTTCAAAAATATTAAGCGCCATACCCAACATAAACCTGCTTCGCAATATATTTATTGCCGCTCTCGCGCTGTTTACCGTGATGATACTGATATAATAAAGCGTGGCTGTCGCATTAAAGGCATTTTGCACAAAAAAGCCTCCCAAGCCTCACGGGAGGGGGACCGCCGAACGGCGGTGGAGGGATTTATTCAGGCTTTTTACAAGCCAAATCCCCCAGTCACGGCTTCGCCGCGACAGCCCCCTTTAGGCAAGGGGGCCTTTTATTTATGCATTTTTTACTTTAACGCGACAGTCCCTTTCTTTGTTTTCCGACTAATAAATACGGTCGGCGATTTCAGCAAACACCTCGGCGCAGGAGGCGGATTGCTTTTGCATATTTTCCGAAAAAATTATTACCGTGTAAACTGGATCGTCGGCAGGGAAAAAGCCGCAGAACCAGCCCTCGCATATCTCTGTACCGTTTTCGTATTTCCCCGTCTGAGCGGTGGCGGTCTTTCCCGCCGCCGAAACGGTCGAGGGCTTTGCGCTTTTGCCCGTTCCCTCCTCGATAACGGCGGAAAGATATTCTCGCAGAGCCGCGGCGGTTTCCTTTTTCATAGCCCTTGTGCGCTCACCCGATTTATAAGGCGTAAACACGCCCTCCGAAAGCGTACCCTCTACAATCGACGGTGTATTATACGTCCCGTCCGACGCAATCGCGCAGTAAAGATTAAGCATTGCCGTAGGCGAAATAAGCAATTCACCCTGACCTATGCTGAAATTTGCAAGGTAGGCGATATTTGAAAGGCTTTCCGTTTTGGGCAGACTGCCTTTAGCCGTCAAAATACCGTCGCAAAGCTTAACCGACTTTCCGAAGCCCAATGCGGAGGCGGCGTTATATATCCTTTCTCCGCCCGTCTCGAAAGCAAAATTATAAAAATAGGTATTGCAGGAATTGGCAAGGCCGTATTTCAAATTCATATACCCGTGACCCGCCGAGTTATGGCATTTAAAATAGCGGTCTATTATTTTTGAGCCGCCCGTGCAAGTATAGCAAAAGCCGCCCTTTCCCGCCTCTATACCCGCCGCGGCAACGCAGGGCTTGAAAACCGAGCCGACATTATAGGCGGCGAGCGCGCGGTTTAAAAGCGGAGAATTTTCGGTTTCAAGATAATCGCCCAAATTGGTTACGTCAAAATCGGGAACGCTCACCGACGCCCGTATTTTGGAGGTTTTTGCCTCGGCTATCACAACCGCGCCGCATTCTATTTTCTTTGCCGCCTCTTCTGCTATCTCCTGAATATTTACGTCGAGGGTTGATACCACACCCGCCGCTCCGACCGAGGTATCGTCTTCAATTTCGGGCTTTATTCCCTCCAAAATATTCCCCCGCCCGTCGGTCGTGTAGACAAAGGAAACCTTTTTATCGGAATACAAATATTCGTCATACGCCTTTTCAAGCCCCGAAACGCCGTGGAAATCCGAATCGGTATACCCCACCATGTGAGTTGCCGCCATATCGGCGGAATTATGCTCATAAACAGAAGTACAGGCAATTCCGTCGCAGTCGATTTCACGCGGAACCTCGCACAGCACGGGCTTACCCTCTTTAAGTCTTTCAAGCACGTTTTGAAGCGGGTCGCCCGACAGCACCGAGCTTATCGCCGTGACAGCACGCGGAGTAGGCGATACCGCGGCTATTATTTTGGATTTGCTGTTCGTAATCGGCACCATATTGCGGTCGTATATCGTTCCGCGAAGTCCGCCTGCGGTAAGCCGCAGACTGCTCTGATTTTTTTGCACCTCGGAATAATCGGCGGTCGCCGCAACCGCAACCCGCAATATACAGCTAAAAAAAAGCACGGCTATAATAAAAAAGCAAATCGCCGCGCGTTTTGAAAACATATAGGAAAATTTATCGGAAGACATAAAAAGCACCTCACGTTTTAGTATTAACGTAAGGCGCTTTTTTAAACTGATTTTTTTAAGAAGCGGAAGGCTCCTTAATATTTTTTACCTTGAACTGCTTAACGGCGTAATCATTTACATCGCAGTCCATTTTTTCGGCGTAAGCCTTAATATCCTTTTCAAACTCCTCGTCGGCGATAAGGTGACGGGCAGCCATATCAAGGGTATCAAGATAATATTCGTCGGCAGAAATATCCTGCTTTACGGCAAGCACAAGACCCGCGTTGTCCTCAAGCTCGATAACCTTTACCTCGCCTGTAGCCATAGCCTTAACGGTTTCATACTGATCGGAGGCGTAGGCCGTGTCCTCTGCGCCCAAAATGCTCGCGTACTTGTCCTTAGGCTGCGGCTCGTCGGATTCGGCGGTTTCCTCGGCTTCTTCGGTATTACCGTTATACGCCTTATAAACCTCCTCAAAGGTCTTTTTGCCGTTATTCAAATCCTCGGCATAGCCGTTAATCTGCTCCTTAAGCGCGGCAATCTCGTCCTCGGACTTGCTTGAAAAGCTTGCCTGAATAAGGTCGGCGATAATAAAATTCTCGTACATTTTCGTTTTGACGGTTTCGGCGTCAATCGCCTTTTCACCCTCCGCGCCGTAAAGGTGCTCGAAATAAAGACCTGAATAATAAGAGTCCTTCATATACTGCTTGTAGGTGCTTTCTCCTACGCCGTTAGGCTCGAAATATGCCGAATAGCCGTAGCTTGACCAGTAGTATGAGGCGTAGGTTTCGGCATTATTAGCGTCCTCCTCGGGTATTTCAAGCTTATTTTCCTTGCACAGGGTCTTGTAAGCGGCAATTTCCTTAAGGCTCTGCATTGCCCTTTCCTCAACCCATTTAACAAAATCCTTGTCTTCGACCTTCTTTGAATAATAATCCACATCTTCCGAAGCTTCGTCCTCCGAAAGTCCTTCCTGAACCTTGGATTTTGCCTCACTGTCGGCGTTTATAAGGGCGCACATATAATATGCCGAGGTAAACTCAACATCCCCGATTTTAACGGCAACCTCGTCCTTAGGGTGGCAGGCGGCGGCGGACACAGCCATAACAAGAACCAGCGCCGCGGCTAAAATTCTTTTAATATTCTTCATTAATATTCCTCCATAAGAGCTATAATATATTAATTATAGCTCATAACTTGATAAATGTCTACTAAAATTTTGTAAATTTAAAGCGCCGCCGAAAGCTCCGCCGCAAGTTCTGACATTTTCTGCCCCTTGTTAAGCCTTACGGTATAGACGGGTCTTTCGGTCGCATTAAGCGAAAAGCGGTTTCCGAAATACTCCGAAAGCTTGTGCATAACCTCGGGCTCGATCGAGGTTATATGCAAAACAGCGGTGTTCGCGGTACCCGTTATCTCGGTAATTTTCGCCGCAGCGGCCTTATTCCTTAAAATTGCAACATCAATAAGCCCCATAACCGCCGCAGGCGGCTCTCCGAAGCGGTCGCACAGCTCGTCTATAACGTCGCTCGCGTCGTCGTCATTCCTTATAGCCGCGATTCTCTTGTAAATACCGAGTCTTGCGGGAAGCGATTCGATATACCTTTCGGGAATATGCGCCGAAATGTTAAGGTCTACCGTGCAGGGAATATCGTCTTCTATCGGCGCGCCGTTTTCCTCGTTTACTGCCTCGTTTAATAGCTTTAAGTACATATCATACCCTACCGACTCCATATTTCCGTGCTGGTCGCCGCCCAAAATACTGCCCGCTCCCCTTATTTCAAGGTCGCGGAGAGCAATTTTATAGCCCGAGCCGAACTCGGTAAACTCGCGTATCGCTTCAAGCCGCTTTGAGGCGACGTCGGAAAGCTGTTTACCCGCCCTAAAGCAGAAATAAGCGTAGGCGCGGCGGGGCGAACGCCCTACCCTGCCCCTTAGCTGGTGGAGCTGAGAAAGCCCCATATTGTCCGCCTCCTCGATTATAAGGGTATTAGCGTTAGGCACGTCAACTCCCGTCTCGATTATGGTGGTGCAGACGAGCAAATCGATCTCGTGCTCAATAAGCTTTCGCCAGACCTCGGTAAGCTCGTCCTCGCTCATCTGTCCGTGGGCGATTCCTATATTAATATCGGGCAGTCGCGCCTTAAGAGAAGTCGCACAGCGTTCTATGCTCTCAACGCGGTTGTGAAGATAATAAACCTGTCCCCCTCGGCGAATTTCCTTGCTTATCGCGTCGGCGATTATCCCCATATTGTACTCCAGCACATAGGTCTGCACAGGGTGGCGGTCACCCGGCGCCTCGTCAAGGGTGGACATATCCCTAAGCCCCGAAAGCGCCATATTAAGGGTGCGGGGAATCGGGGTCGCGCTCAAGGTCAGAATATCGACAAATGGGTAAAGCTCCTTAAGCCGCTCCTTTTGGGCTACTCCGAAACGCTGTTCCTCGTCGATTATCACAAGTCCGATATTTTTAAAGGAAATATCCTTTGAAATAAGCCTGTGGGTGCCGACCACCATATCGAGCCTGCCGCATTTAAGGTCGTTTATAATCCTCGTCTGCTCCTTTGGTGATACGAATCGGTTGAGCAGTCCCACCGTCACGGGCATATCCCCGAAACGGCGGATAATGGTGTTGTAATGCTGCATTGCAAGAATGGTTGTGGGTACTAATAGGGCGCATTGCTTGCCCTCGCTTATGCACTTAAACGCCGCGCGCAATGCCACCTCGGTCTTGCCGAAGCCAACGTCGCCGCAAAGCAGTCTGTCCATTGGAACCTCCCGCTCCATATCCCGCTTAATCTCATTTATACAGCGGATCTGATCGTCGGTCTCGTCATACTCAAATCGGCGTTCAAAATCGTTTTGCAAATCGGTGTCGGGGCTAAATGCGTAGCCCTTTACCGACATACGCTTAGCATAAAGGGCGGTCAACTGCTTCGCCATATCCCGCACCGCCGCCTTTACCCGTTTTCTGGTCTTCTGCCATTCGGTGCCGCCCAATCGGTTAAGCTTAATACCTCCGTCGGTCGCCGCACCGATATAATTTGAAACCAAATCAAGCTGGGTAACAGGAACGTAAAGCACGTCCCCCTTGGCGTAATTAATTTTAATGTAATCCTTCGTGACCCCGCCGTTTGTTATGCGCTTAATTCCGTCAAAAACGCCTATTCCGTGGGATTCGTGAACAACATAGTCGCCTGCCTTTAGCTCGTCAAGCGAGCCTATCTCCTGCCCGTTTTTGGGTCTTGTTTTTCTTTTTTTGCCCTCCGAGGCGATATGGCGGTGGGTAATAAGCAAAAACCGCGCGGACGGTATTTCAAACCCGCCCGAAAGTCCCCCTATAGTCACCGTAACCCCCGACGGAATAAACTCGTGCGACTCCGAAAAAATGCTTTTTATACCCTTTTCGTTAAGCTCGGTATTAAGCACCTGCGCCGCGCGCCGCTCCCCCGCCAAAATCACCACCGCGCCGCCGCTTTCCCTTATATAGGAAATATCCTCAAGCAGAACTCCAATATCTCCGCTCCAGGCGGTGGAACGCTTGTAATTAAAGTTAATTATGTCGCGGGGCTTTAGCTCATAGGAATTTCGCGGGAAATTTTCCATTATTACAGCACCGGGAACACAGCTCCAAAAATCGGTTTTATCAAGCCACAGCCGCGCGGTCTTTTCGGAAAGCCAGCCCTCCTCAAGATACCCCGCAACGTCCTGTGCCTGAATCGCCGCCATAGATTTAAGCCTGTCGTTAATGCCGCCGCTTTCGCTCACAATAATAAGCGCGTCCGAAATATAGTCAAAAACCGTCTCGCCGCCCTCGAAAATAAAGGGAATATAGCGATCATAAGAGAACTCTATCCCATTTTCAAGGGCAGTAATATCCTTTAATATAACCGATTTTTGTTTTTCGGTAAGACCCTTTGCGGTTTTAAGATAATTATTAAGCCTAATTATCAGGTCCTGAGGCTCAAAAATCACCTCGCAGGCGGGGGTAATTTCAATTTCCTCTATGTTATCGGTTCTTCGCTGGGTTTCGGTATCGAAATAGGAGATATTGTCGATTTCGTCTCCCCAAAACTCAATACGGCAGGGCTGTTCGGAATTAACAGGGTAAACATCAAAAATTCCGCCCCGCACCGAAAACTGCCCCGCTCCCTCGCAAAGCTCGCTTCTAACATACCCCGCCGAGATAAGCCTGTCTGAAAGCTCGGCAATATCCGCGCTCTCCCCCGTTTTTAAGGTAAAGCGTGCGCGGCTTAAATTCTCGGGCGGAACGGTGTACTGCACCGCCGCGTCAAGCGATACCGTAACCACGTCAAAATCCCCGTCTAAAAGCTTAGACAGGGTATCGGTTCTTTTATGCTCATATTCCTTTGAGTAGCCGGTAAGCGGACCTATGCAGTAGTCTCGCGAGGGGAAATTAAGGCAGTTAAGACCTAACGACCTTAAATCGTCCCTTAACTCGTTAGCCGAAGCCTCATCGTGGGTAATAACCGCGATTTTCTTTCCCGTAGCCCCGTAAAGCGCCGCCGAAACCGCCGCCTTGTGAATCATTGAAAGCCCCGTGCAGACAAGGGGCAGTCTTTCCTTCCCGACCGCCTGCAAAAGCTCGCAGTATTCGGGGTCTTTTTTTAGAATTTCGTTTATAAACTTCATATTAACCGTTATATTTGTTCATCGCGGAGTCTATTCCGCGGATAATGATTTCTTCCGCCGCCAGAGCCGCCCTGTCGAGCGCATTATTAAGGTCGGTCATTTGCTCTGTCGGAATTTTACCGAGTACCCAATCCTTTAAATCGTAGTCGCGGTTTTCCCGCTCCCCGACGCCTATTTTAATCCGCATAATTTCGTCGGTCCCCGTAAGCTCGATTATATCCTTAATCCCGTTATGCCCGCCGTAACTCCCCTTTCTTCTAAGCCTTAATTTTCCTATATCGAGGGTAATATCGTCAAACATAACGATAAGGCGGTCGGTGGGGATTTTATAAAAATTCAAAAGCGCCGAAACCGCTCTGCCCGAGTTGTTCATATAGGTCTGTGGCTTTACAAGCAAAATACGGTTATCCCCGATTTTAAAATCGGCGTAAACCGCCTCCGACTTATGCTTATTAAACTGCGCGCCGTGCTTTTCCGCCAGCCTGTCCGCCGCCATAAAGCCCGCGTTGTGCCGCGTTTTCTCGTACTGCAGTCCCGGATTTCCAAGTCCCGCGATAAGCCACATATCACTTCTATTTTTTCCGAATATCATTATTTCTCACCGTCTATTATATTATCATATTAATAAGCTTTATTCAAGGAAAATATACCTCTTCCCTGCTTAGATTATAATAAAAAATACTTGACATAGGCTTTCGGCTATGATATAATGACGGCTGTAAAGTTTTTTTCTTTACAGAAAAGGTGTCTGTATGCCTAAGAATTTATATGTTTCCGCTTTGCTTGACGTTTATGGCGCGTTTCTTAATGAAAAGCAAAGGGAGCTTTGCGAGTATTATTATAACGACGATTTATCCCTTGCCGAAATTGCCGAGAATGTGGGCATTACCCGTCAGGGCGTGCGGGATTTAATTAAGCGGGCGGAGCAAACCCTTGTTTCGCTTGAGGAGAAATGCCGCTACTGCGAGCGTTTTTTAAAGCTTAAGGAGCTAAGCGCAAGGGCGCGCGGCGGGGACAAAACGGCGGCGGAGGATATTTTTGATATTATTGATGAACTGTGAGGGTGGGCGCTATGGCGTTTGATAATTTATCCGATAAGCTTTCGGGCGTGTTTAAGCGCCTGCGTTCAAAGGGAAAGCTAAGCGAGGCGGACGTTAAAACCGCTATGCGCGAGGTAAGGCTCGCGTTGCTCGAAGCCGACGTTAACTACAAGGTCGCTAAGGACTTCACAAACGCCGTCACCGAAAAATGTATCGGCGAAAACGTTATGGAAAGTCTTACCGCTCCGCAGACGGTTATTAAAATCGTTAAGGAGGAGCTAACCTCCCTTATGGGCAGCGAGCAGGCGCGGCTTAAAATCTCAAACAAGCTTCCGACCGTTATTATGATGTGCGGTCTGCAGGGCTCGGGTAAAACCACCCACTCGGCTAAGCTTGCAAAATATTTAAAGAGCAAGGGTCACAGACCTCTGCTTGTCGCCTGCGACATTTACCGCCCCGCCGCTATCGAGCAGTTAAAGGTTGTAGGCAAGGCGGTTGATACCCCCGTTTTTGAGCTTGGCACCGAAAAGCCCGAGATAACTGCTAAAAAGGCGGTCGCCCACGCGAGAGATTACGGCTATGACTTTGTAATTCTCGACACTGCGGGACGTCTGCACATAGATACCGAGCTTATGGACGAGTTAAAGCGTGTAACCGAGGCGGTCGAGGTGACCGACATACTGCTTGTTATCGACTCTATGGTCGGTCAGGACGCGGTTAATATAGCTAAAGCCTTTAACGATATTCTCGAAATCGACGGCGTTATCCTAACCAAGCTCGACGGCGACACAAGAGGCGGCGCGGCGCTCTCGGTAAGGGCGGTTACGGGCAAGCCGATTATGTTCACGGGCGTGGGCGAAAAGCTTGAGGATTTGGACGAGTTCCACCCCGATCGTATGGCGTCAAGAATCCTCGGAATGGGCGACGTGCTTTCGCTTATAGAGCGGGTTGAGTCCGAGATTGACGAAAAAAAGGCGGAGGAAGCCGCTAAAAGGCTTCAAGAAAATAAGTTTGATATGAACGACCTGCTCGACCAGTTCCAGCAGATTAAAAAAATGGGACCCCTTAAAAATGTCCTTTCAATGCTCCCGGGTATGGATAAGCAGCTGCGCGACGTCGATATTGACGACAGGCAGATGTTAAGAATCGAAGCGGTCATTAAGTCAATGACCAAAAAGGAGCGCGAAAAGCCCGACATTATAAACGCCTCAAGAAGACGGCGTATAGCGGCGGGCGCGGGCGTTAAGGTTGAGGACGTAAACAAGCTTTTACGCCAGTACGAGCAGATGAAAAAAATGTTCAAGCAGATGAACACAAAGGGCGGCAAGCGGAATCTTATGCGCGGTATGCGTATGCCGGGCGGTCCTAAAGGCTTAGGTTTTTAAGAATATTTCTTTTAAACATAGATATTTAGATATTCTGATATGGAGGTGTATTACTGTGGCAGTTAAAATCAGACTTCGCCGTATGGGCGCTAAAAGAGCTCCTTTTTACCGTGTTGTTGTAGCTGATTCCAGATATCCGCGCGACGGCCGTTTCATCGAAGAAATCGGTACCTACGATCCCACTAAGGATCCGGCAGCCGTTAACATCGACGCTGAAAAGGCTAAGAAGTGGATTTCTAACGGAGCTCAGCCTACCGATACCGTTAAGGCTTTACTTAAGAAAAACGGTGTGCTTTAATAATTTAAGCGAGGTAAAACAATGAAAGAGCTTCTTACAGCTATCGTCTCGGGACTTGTTGAAAAGCCCGAGGAGGTAACCGTTACTGTTGACGAGCCTAATGAGGAGGGCGTTGTTTACTATCATATTCACGTTGCGGAAAATGACATGGGACGCGTCATCGGCAAGCAGGGCAGAATTGCTAAGGCGATCCGCGTTGTAATGCGCGCCGCCGCCAACAGAAACAACGAAAAAATATCGGTCGAAATCGACTGATAAACGACCGGGCATACTGTCCGGTCTCGATTTGTGCTTATACCCCCGTTTGGGGGTATTAACATATATAAAATTTGGGAGGAAATATGATTAAGCAGTATCTTGAAACCGGAAAAATCGTGGGAACGCACGGTATACGTGGTATGGTGCGCGTTCAGCCCTGGTCGGACTCAGGCGAATTTCTTACCAATTTCAAGCGTTTTTATCTCTCGTCTAAGGGCGATACCGAGCTTCAGGTCTTAAAGGTTCAGCCCCACGGCGGCGTGGTGCTTATCGCCATTAAAGGTGTTGATTCGGTCGAGCGGGCGGAGGCTCTGCGCGGCAAAACGCTTTATATCAGCCGCGATGATATTGCGCTGCCCGAGGGCAGATACTTTATCGACGACCTTATCGGCTGTGAGGTCTTCGACGCGGACAGCGACGAAAAATACGGCGTAATTTCCGAGGTATCACAGACGGGTGCTAACGACGTATGGCACATAAAGTCGGGAGGCAAAGAGTATCTTCTGCCCGCGATAGACGAGGTTATAGTCTCTGTAAGCCCCGAGAAGGAAAGAATTGAAATCCGCCCTATGAAAGGAATTTTCAACGATGAGGATTGACATAATGACCCTCTTTCCCGAAATGTGCGAGACGGTTATGAGCGAAAGCATAATCGGCAGGGCGCGGAAGGCGGGCAAGGTTGAAATCGTTGTTACTAATATTCGTGATTTCTCGGGCAACAAGCACAACAAGGTCGACGATATGCCCTACGGCGGCGGTATGGGAATGATAATGGCGGCGGATCCGATTTACAACTGCTATAAAAGCCTTTATAACGAGGACGAGCCCAAGCCGCACCTTGTTTATATGTCACCTAAGGGAAAGACCTTTAATCAACAAAAGGCGGTTGAGCTTTCCCGTCTTGACCGTTTAGTGTTGCTGTGCGGTCATTACGAAGGCGTTGACGAGCGGGTTATCGAGGAAATCGTTGACGAGGAAATTTCAATCGGAGATTTTGTGCTTACGGGCGGCGAGCTACCCGCGCTTACAGTGGCGGACGCGGTCTGCCGTATGCTGCCGGGTGTTTTGTCCGACGACCTCTGCTTTGAGGAGGAAAGTCATTTTGCGGGCTTTCTTGAATATCCGCAGTACACAAGGCCTGCCGTTTGGCACAAAACGGAAGTCCCCGAGGTACTTCTTTCGGGCAATCACGCGAAAATTGCCGAATGGCGGCGTATACAGTCTATTTTAATAACCGCCGAGCGCCGTCCCGATCTTTTTGACCCCGAAAGTCTTACGAAAGCCGATATAAAAATGTTCAAAAAGAGCGAAATTCCCCTTCCTCGGGGCGTAAAAGAATTGTAAAACATCGTTCACGGTTTATTAACATATTAAAACTGCACAAATACCACTTTACGCAAAACGAAATTGTTGGATAAATATTAGAACTTATTCACAAAAACTTGACGGCGGCATTAAATGTGGTATAATAACTATAGTTCAAACTTTAATTTGACATTAATCTTAAGGAGATTTTTACAATGTGTGTTAAAGACGTAGTTATTCAAAATCAGGTTGGTTTGCACGCGCGTCCCGCTACCTTCTTCATTCAGAAAGCCAATGAATATAAATCCTCTATCTGGGTTGAGAAGGACGAGCGCAAGGTAAATGCTAAGAGCCTTTTGGGCGTTCTCTCCCTCGGCATCGTCGGCGGAACAACAATCAAAATTATTGTTGACGGTTCCGATGAAAAGGAAGCGCTCGACGGACTTGTTTCTTTGGTAGAATCCGGTTTTGCTGATTAATGTGTTTTTTATGCAAGCCGATATTAAAATTTTTATAATATCGGCTTGATTTCTTATTGACTTTTTCAAATTTCCTGATATAATAGTAAATGCGCTTAAATTTAATATCCGGGTGTGGCGCAGCTGGTAGCGCGCTTGACTGGGGGTCAAGAGGCCGCAGGTTCAAGTCCTGTCACTCGGACCATCGAACCGCTAAATCCTTTATTTAAAGGGTTTAGCGGTTTTCTTTATGCCTTT
>JBJEOE010000007.1:0-5112 GCA_051880555.1 Acutalibacteraceae bacterium | reverse complement strand
TTTTTACATTGCTTGCGCTCATATTGAGTAGTCTTGCAATATCGTTTACAGATAATCGGTTATTGTTAAATATTCAAAGAGATAAGGAGAGAAAGGGTGTGAGTTGCCTTTTCTCTCCTTTATTCTATTGTCGGTAATTTGTTCTCGCTTCTTGACTGTTTTAATTAAGTTAAGGTAATTGATAAGAAAATGGTAAAAACAACATAATTATATATATCTACAACACTAAATAATAACATATTGTAAGGCGATATGCTAAAATATATGTATATATTGACGTTAATGAATTTTATCTATTTAAAACTATTAGTTAAATATAATACAATAAATGCAAAAATTAATTTTTGCTTGATTTAGGAATAACAACATTTTAAATAATATTATTATCGCTTGGCTTTCTTTATAAATACTTAATTTAAGAAGGTGATGCAAATGAAGCACGAATACCGCCCGCATGATAATTATTATCTAAGTCGCAACCGCAATAGGCGTTTACTTAACAGAGTGGTACGCTTTTTGGCGGTTGTTACCGTCTTTTGCACCACCTACGCCCTTATTCTGCCTGCCATTACGCTGGAAACGCGCACGGGCGGAACTGTTTTAGAAGCTCTCAATGGCGATTATGCTTATATCAAAAATATAGAATTGGTGACGGATAGACAGGCTGTATTAACAGGCACTGCGCCGTGGGACGCTGATGATTCGGCGGGAAACGATACCGGCTCAGATAATAATATAGTTTGCACCTTCGATACCGTATCATACACCTTTCAGTATGAAACCGCCTTGAGTGATATTGAGCAAAACAAAAATATAGGCGGTTATAAGACGGGACGTGTATACTTTGAATTTGTTCTTCCGCTTACCAAAAGACAGGCGAGGTTTGAGACCGACGAAATGCCGTGGCTTAAATCTGCAAGCGAGATACACTATGAATATATCAGTAATACTAATGTTAATATCGGCGGAAGCGAAACCCAATGCCAGATTTTAAGGGGCAGCTTTATGCTTACGGCTACCTCCTCTAATGCGGCGGCGATAGGCGCTTCGGTTAACGAGCTTTCGGTAACGGTTCGTTCTATGATAGTAAGAATTAAGAAAATGTCGTCAAGAAAAATTTTGACAACCTGGCGAGGAGATATCGACGGTGACGCAGTTACTGCAACCGCGCTTGACCTTTCAAAGCTTCGTAAATATCTTCTTTCGAGATAACACGCTGTTTATAATACTTTAAAGCGGCTTCGGCGGAATTTTTCCGCCGAAGCCTGCGGCATACTTTTATTGAATCGATTTTTAAATCTTTTTACGGTCTGATTACCCCTTAAATTATTACATATGATCGAATTTTGATTTTTGAAAACGGAATTTGCATCAATATTTTTGGGTTAGGGGGATATTGCTTTTGATATACGTCGTTATTAGAAATCAGAATTTGATTATTTATTAGGAAGTGTTTTCTATGATTATTTATAAAAACGGACAGTTTTTCCTGCATACCGAAAAAACAAGCTATGTAATAAGTCCGCTTGAAAACGGTATGCTCTGCAATCTGTATTACGGCGCGAGGATAAGCGAGGATAATTTACTCGATTTTTTCCTTGCGCGCTCAATTAACGGCGGCGTGCCGACGAATATAGGGGAGCTTTCGGTCTCCCGCGAAACCGTCCCGCAGGAAATGTCCACCTTCGGCAGAGGGGATTTTCGCCTTGCGGCGCTCTGCGTTTCGGACGAAAACGGGTGCAGAGTAAACGAGCTTAAATATTCCTCCCATAAGCTTTATAAGGGCAAGCCGAAAATCACGGGTATGCCGAGCTTTGATACCTGCGTTTCGGACGTAGATACCCTTGAAATTGAGCTTACCGATAATACTATGGGCTTTAAGGCGGTTTTGTATTACTCGGTCTTTGAAAAGGAAAATATAATAGCGCGGCATACAAAAATAGTGAACTGCTCTCAAAATGTGCTAAAGGTTAGCAGTGCCGCAAGCCTTTGTATAGATTTTCCGTCTGCAGAGCTTGAAATGACAACCCTTAAAGGCTCTTGGGCAAAGGAGCGCTCGATTGAAAAATATCCTCTTCATCAGGGATTTTCCTCAATTGAGAGCCGTCGCGGCGCGTCAAGTCATCAGTTAAATCCCTTTGCGGCTCTGTCGGTGAAGGGGGCAAACGAGTCCTTCGGCGGCGTATACGGCGTTTCGCTTGTCTACAGCGGCGATTATAAAATCTCCGCCGAAGCCGACCATATGGGAAATGTGAGACTTATAGCAGGTATTAATCCCGAAACCTTTTGTTGGTCTTTAAAATCGGGAGAAGAGCTTGAAACCCCCGAGGCGGTAATTACATATTCGGACGAGGGCTTTGCGGGAATGTCCGCGAATTTCCATAACGCTTGCAGAAACCATTTGGGTAAGTGCGCCGATAGGTCGGTTAAACATCCGATAGTTATAAACAGCTGGGAAGCGATGTATTTCGATTTTGACAGCGAAAAGATTAAAAAATTTATTGCAGACTGTAAGGGACTGGGCATTGATACCATGGTTATAGACGATGGCTGGTTCGGTCACAGAAACTGGGACGACTCATCTTTAGGCGACTGGTTTGTTAATAAAAATAAATTCCCCGGAGGAATTAAAGAAATATCGGAGTTTTGCGCTCGAAACGGAATGAAGCTCGGTATCTGGTTCGAGCCTGAAATGATTTCAAGGGACAGCGAGCTTTATAATAATCACCCCGATTGGTGTATTTCCTGTCCCGGCAGGGTGCCGCTTGAATCAAGACAACAGCTTGTGCTGGGTATGAGCCGCCCGGGGGTTGTAGATTATCTTTTTAAGAGTATGTCCGCCGTTATTTCCGAAAATAATATTTCCTACGTTAAGTGGGATATGAACAGGAGCATAACCGATAATTATTCGTCGGCTTTGTCGGAAAATCAGGGCGAGCTTTCTCACAGATATATTTTAGGCGTATACAACTTAATGGAAAGACTTACAAAAGCCTTCCCCGAGGTCTTTTTCGAGGGCTGTGCAAGCGGCGGCGGCAGAAACGATTTCGGTATACTTTACTATATGCCGCAAATCTGGACCAGCGACGACGCCGACCCGATAGAAAGACTGCGTATTCAGTACGGCACAAGCCTTGTTTACCCGCCTGCTACTATGTCCGCCCATGTGGCGGCAAGTCCCAATCACGTTACGGGAAGAAGCACAGGCTTTAAGACCAGAGGAGAGGTAGCCCAGCTTTGTAATTTCGGCTATGAAATGAATATAGCCTGTCTCTCCGAGGAGGAAAGGGAAATGATCCCCGAGCAGACCGCAAAGCACCGCGAGCTTGAAAGCTTGGTTTTAAAGGGCGATTATTACAGATTGATAAGTCCGTTCGAGAGCCGCTTCTGCGCGTGGCAGCTTGTAAGCGAGGATAAGGAAAGGTCGGCTGTGCTTGTCGCCTGCGTTCAGGGAAATGCAAAAGATAAGGGCTTCCGTTTAAAACTTAAGGGACTTGACGGGGACTCAATGTATTCCGTAGAACAGCTTAATATAACCGCAAGCGGAAAGACCTTAATGAATGTCGGACTGCCTTTTACACATTCGCTTAAGGAGCACGAATCGGTATTGCTTGATATATTAAGACAACCGTGAATGGATTTTTTTATAGGAGGAAATTATTATGTTTGCTAATGATTATAAGAATTATTACAGCGCTAACCGTCAGTACGCGCCTTACTTGAATAACGACGCTTTGCTTTCCTGCTTGCCTGCAAGCTTCAAATTGAATAAGCTTGAAAATAAAATGATTGAGTTTATTGAGGATGAACAGCTTTTTAATACAAGGCTTTGGAAGCTTTTTACCGAGCAGTTCAAGGCGGGAAATGTTGACGATGAAAATTTAGGCTGGCGCGGCGAGTACTGGGGCAAAATGATGCGCGGCGCCTGCATTACATATAAGTATACCCAAAGCGATAAGCTGTATGGGATTCTTGAAAAGACGGTTTACGATTTGCTTGATACTCAGGACGAATTGGGACGTTTTTCCACCTATTCGGTAGGCAACGAATACAAGGGCTGGGATTTGTGGAGCAGAAAGTATATTCTGTTAGGTCTTCTGCATTTTCACGAAATATGCAAAAGCGAGGAGCTGAAGGAGCGTATTGTTACGGCTCTTAAAGCCCACCTTGACTACATAATTAACGGCATAGGCAAAGGCGAGGGCAAAATACCCGTAGGCGAAACCTCAAATTTCTGGTTCGGCGCAAACTCGGTTTCGATTTTGGAGCCTGTTATGCGTTTGTATAATCTTACGGGTGAAAAGCGCTACCTTGATTTTGCCGAATATCTTGTAACCGACGGTCCCGGAGGAGAAAACAACGATATTTTCGAGCTTGCCTACGAGGGCGAGCTTCCTCCCTATAAATGGAATATCCGCAAGGCATACGAATTAATGTCCTGCTTTGAGGGCGCGCTTGAATATTACAGGGTCACGGGAAACGAGAAATATAAAGCTTGCGTTGAAAATTTCGCAAAGCTTGTAATGGAAACCGATGTAAGTATAATCGGTTGCTGCGGTTGTCAGCACGAGCTGTTCGATAACTCCGCCGCCACCCAAACCGACGGCACAAATACTATTATTATGCAGGAAACCTGCGTTACCGTATGCCGACGGGGAATATAACCTAAAAACACCCCTTAATAACGGTATAAAATTAAGGGTTGAAACAAATTATCCCGCCGACGGCGAGGTTAAAATAACCCTTGACAGCACGGCGGAGGGAGAATTTGAAATAAAACTCCGTATAACTGAGTTTTCCAAAAACACCCTTGTTAAGATTTGCGGAGAGCGGATAAACGCGACAGCAGGCGAATACCTTTCGGTTAAGCGTAAATGGGCAAGCGGAGACGTAATTGAGCTTGTTATCGATATGTCGCCCCGCGTTATTCACCCGATAGGTTGTGAAAAGGACGAAAACAGCAAGAATTACATCGCTGTAAAATACGGTCCGCTGGTGCTTGCAAGGGATTTAAGGCTTTGCCCCGACGCGGGAGAAAGGGTTAGACTTGCCTTTGACGAAAACGACCGAATTGAGCTTAAAAGGTGCAAAACCGCTCCGTTTGATACACTT
>JBJEOE010000006.1:0-5517 GCA_051880555.1 Acutalibacteraceae bacterium | reverse complement strand
CGCTCGGGAAATAATTTCAGCCGCCGAAAAAAGGGCGGATGAGCTTGTTTCCGAAAAGGCAAAGGAAGCCGAAAAAGAGGCTTCGGAGATAACCGCCCTCGCCGATAAAAAGGCGGCGCTTATTAAAAGCACGGGCGAATCCTCCGCACAGCTTGTTCTGCGCGACGCGGCGCTCTCTAAAAAGCGGGAGCTTATCGAAAAGGCGCTTAACAGCGTTATCGTCAGCATAAATAATTATGACGATAAGCGGTATTTCGACTGCCTTTTAAGGCTTGCAAAAAAGAACGCTATGAACAAAAACGGCGAAATGCTCCTTTCCGCACGGGATTTATCCCGCGATAAGGACGGCTTTGTTAAGGCGTTAAAGGAGCTTTCTATAACCGTTAGCGATACCTCTGCCGATATTGACGGCGGCTTTATCCTTAAATACGGCGATATTATTATTAACTGCGAGCTGTCGGCGGTAATGCGTGAAAAGCGCGACGAGATAACCGACGCCGTAAACACAGCCCTTTTCGGCTGATTAACTTTTAAGTTTTAAGAAGGTGAAACTATGTCGGTTAAATCCGTCGGCTTTGCCATAGGAAATTTACGGGCGAGGGAAAACAGGCTTTTAAAAGCTGCAGACTTAAATTTGCTTTCCGCCGCTAAAAGCACAGACGAGCTTGCTAAAATGCTTACAGATAAGGGAATAGGTTCTTCGGACGCTAAGGACGTTCCGCGCCTTTTAAGCGAGGAAACCGAAAAGCTTTGGGAGTATATTACCGAAAACGCGCCCGATATGTCGGCTTTCGCACCCTTCCTTTATGAAAATGATTTTCATAACTATAAGGCGGTGCTTAAAGGGGTTGTTTGCGGACGTAAATACGGAGCCCTGCTCATTCTTCCCGCCACGGTCGAGGTTGCTTTGCTTGAACGCGCGGTAAAGGAAAAGCGGTTTGATTTACTGCCCCAATTTATGCGCACTCCCGCTGAGGAGGCTTATTCCGTTTTTACGGGATCGGGGGACAGTCAGCTTGCCGACTGCATAATAGACGCGGGACTGATGACCGCACAGCTCAAAAAGGCTAAGGAAATCGGAAACGCGGTTATTTTAAAGCTTATCACCGTGACCGTCTTTTATAACAATATGAAAGCCGCTTTGCGCGGGGCAAAGGCGAACAAGTCCGCCGCATTTTTAGAAACCGCACTCACGGAAACAGGCGTTGTTTCCAAAAAGGCTATGGTTTCGGCGGCGCTCGTCGGGGAAGAAAAGCTTTTGGAGCTTATGTCTAAGGCTGTAGAGCTTGGCGGAGCGGACGCGGCGGAGGCTTACAGGCGTTCCCCAGCCGAGTTTGAAAAATTTGTTGACGACCGTATTATAACGGCGGCTAAAAAATGCAAATACATCACGGTGGGAATAGAGCCGATTGTGGGCTATATGCTGGCAAGAAAGGCGGAAATCACCGACCTTCGCATAATTTACAGCGGAATTAAAACAGGTCAGCCGACCGAGAAAACAAGGGAAAGGCTGCGTGAGCTTTATGGTTAAAACAGCGGTTTTGGGCGATACCGAAAGCATTAAGGGCTTCGCGGCGGTAGGGCTTGATATATACCCCTGCGACCACGAAGAAAACGCCGAGGAGATTTTTTCAAAAATCGTATCGGCGGGCTACGGCGTGATTTTCGTTACCGAGCGTTTGGTGCCTCTGCTTAAACGGCAGATAGATAAAGCCGATAAGCAGCTTACCCCCAGTGTAGTGCCGATTATCGGCGTTTCGGGCAATAACGGCGCGGGTACTGCGGCGCTTAAGGCGGCGGTCGAAAAGGCGGTCGGCTCGGATATAATATTTAACAAATAGTTCAGCGTAAAAGGAGAAATAAGAATGACCGAAGGAACAATAACCAAGGTTGCGGGTCCTCTTGTAATAGCCGAGGGTATGCGGGACGCCGATATGTTCGACGTTGTACGCGTTTCGGAAAAAAGGCTTATCGGCGAAATTATAGAAATGCACGGCGATAAGGCTTCAATTCAGGTTTACGAGGAAACGGCGGGCTTAGGACCGGGTGAAAAGGTCGTGTCCACAGGAAAGCCCTTGAGCGTTGAGTTAGGACCCGGGCTTATCGGCTCGATTTTTGACGGAATACAGCGCCCCCTTGCCGAGATTATGAAGGTGAGCGGAACCAATCTTCAAAGAGGCGTTGAGGTTCCCGCCCTCCCGCGGGATAAAAAGTGGCATTTCACACCCGAGAAAAAGGTGGGCGATACCGTTAAGGGCGGCGATACCGTAGGAACGGTTCAAGAGACCGCAATCGTAAGCCATAAAATTATGCTGCCCAACAAAATGACGGGCAAAATAGTTGAGATTGCCGAGGGCGATTACACGGTTGAGGACGCCGTTTACAAGGTCGAAACCGAAAAGGGTATAGTTGAGCTTACCCTTATGCAGTCTTGGCCTGTGCGCGTGGGCAGACCCTATAAGCGTAAATTATCGCCCGATATTCCGCTTGTTACGGGTCAGCGCGTAATAGATACCCTTTTCCCGATTGCAAAGGGCGGCGTTGCGGCTGTTCCCGGACCATTCGGTTCGGGTAAAACCGTGGTTCAGCACCAGCTTGCAAAGTGGGCTGCGGCGGACATTATCGTTTATATCGGCTGCGGCGAGCGCGGCAACGAAATGACCGACGTTTTAAACGAGTTCCCCGAGCTTAAAGACCCGAGAACGGGCAACTCACTTATGGAGCGTACCGTGCTTATCGCAAATACCTCGGATATGCCTGTTGCGGCGCGCGAGGCTTCGATTTACACAGGTATCACAATAGCAGAATACTTCCGCGATATGGGCTATACCGTGGCACTTATGGCGGACTCCACCTCTCGCTGGGCGGAGGCTCTGCGCGAAATGTCGGGAAGACTTGAGGAAATGCCGGGTGAGGAGGGCTATCCTGCCTACTTAGGTTCGCGCTTGGCACAGTTCTATGAGCGCGCGGGAAGAGTTATTGTAAACGGCGGTGAGGAGACCGAGGGCGCGCTTTCCGTAATAGGTGCTGTTTCACCTCCGGGCGGCGATATTTCCGAGCCTGTTTCGCAGGCAACCCTTAGAATAGTTAAGGTGTTCTGGGGACTTGATTCCTCCCTTGCATACAAGCGGCATTTCCCCGCGATAAACTGGCTTACAAGCTACTCGCTTTACGCCGATTCGCTTTCCGACTGGTTTAATGGAAACGTTAAGCCCGATTGGTTTAAGCTTCGCGGCAGACTTATGGCGATACTTCAAGAGGAAGCCGAGCTTGAGGAGATAGTTAAGCTTGTAGGTATGGACGCCCTTTCCGCCCCCGACCGCCTAAAGCTTGAGGCGGCGCGGTCTATAAGAGAGGACTATTTGCATCAAAACGCTTTTGACGATACCGATACCTATACCTCGCTTGATAAGCAGTACCTTATGATGGAGCTTATATTGGCATTTTACGACAAATCGTTAGAGGCGATTAATAAGGGTGCGTCGATTGAAAAGATTGTTTCAATGCCGTCAAGAGAACGTATAGGTAGATTTAAGTACACCCCCGAAAATAATATCGATTCCGAATATACCGAAATTTTAGCAGAGCTTGACAGCGATATTGATAAAGCCGTCAAGACCTCTGACGAGCTGTAAGGAGGGGAGAAAAATGCCTAAGGAATATAAAACTATACGCGAGGTCGCAGGCCCTCTTATGATGGTAAGCGACGTTGAAAACGTAAAATATGACGAGCTCGGCGAAATTGAGCTCCCAAACGGCGATATAAGACGCTGTAAGGGGCTGGAAATCAACGGCACCAACGCATTGGTACAGCTTTTTGAAAGCTCGGCGGGCATTAACCTTGCAGATTCAAAGGTGCGCTTTTTAGGGCGCGGAATGGAACTGCCTGTGTCTCCCGATATGCTTTCCCGCGTTTTTGACGGCTTGGGCAGACCTATTGACGGCGGTCCTGAGCTTATCCCCGAAAAGCGACTGGACATTAACGGCAGACCGATGAACCCCGCCGCGCGCAACTATCCGCAGGAGTTTATTCAGACGGGCGTTTCGGCTATTGACGGTCTTAACACCCTTGTAAGAGGGCAGAAGCTCCCGATTTTCTCTGCCTCGGGTCTTCCGCACGCAAACCTTGCCGCCCAGATTGCAAGGCAGGCGACGGTATTAGGCGACAACGAGCAGTTCGCGGTTGTCTTCGCGGCAATGGGTATTACCTTTGAGGAATCAAACTTCTTTATCGATTCCTTTAGGGAAACAGGAGCGCTTGACCGTACCGTTATGTTTGTAAACCTTGCAAACGACCCCGCTATTGAGCGTATTGCCACACCTAAAATGGCGCTTACCGCGGCTGAATATTTAGCCTTTGATCTCGGTATGCAGGTGCTTGTAATTATGACCGATATTACCAACTACGCCGACGCTCTTAGAGAGGTTTCCGCCGCGCGTAAAGAAGTTCCCGGCAGACGCGGTTACCCCGGCTATATGTATACCGACCTCGCTACTCTTTATGAACGCGCGGGTCGCTTAAAGGGCAAGGACGGCTCTATAACCCTTATCCCGATTTTAACTATGCCCGAGGACGACAAGACCCACCCGATACCCGACCTTACGGGATATATTACCGAGGGTCAGATTATTTTAAGCCGCGAGCTTTACAGAAAGGGCGTTACTCCGCCTATCGACGTACTTCCGTCCCTCTCCCGTCTTAAAGACAAGGGTATAGGCGAGGGCAGAACGAGAAAGGATCACGCGGCGACTATGAACCAGCTTTTCGCGGCGTATGCGAGAGGTAAGGACGCTAAGGAGTTAATGGTAATCTTAGGCGAGGCGGCGCTTACCGATATTGATAAGAAGTACGCCGAGTTTGCCGACAGGTTTGAAAACGAGTATGTTTCGCAGGGCTACAGCACCAACCGCACTATTGAGGAAACCCTCAATATCGGCTGGAAGCTTTTGTCAATCCTCCCGAGAAGCGAGCTTAAGCGTATTAATGACGAGCTGTTAGATAAATATTACGGTAAGTTTTAAGGAGTGGGAATATGTCAGTAATGAATGTTAATCCCACCCGTATGGAGCTTACCCGCCTTAAAAAACAGCTTTCCACCGCGACAAGGGGACACAAGCTCTTAAAAGACAAGCGAGACGAGCTAATGCGGCAGTTCCTTGATATGATAAGGGAGACCAAAACTCTGCGCGAGCGGGTCGAAAGGGAGCAGGCAAGGGTTAATGCCGATTTTGTATTAGCTTCAAGCGTTATGTCAAAGGAGGCGCTTGATACCGCCCTTTTAGCCCCCAAGCAGGAGGTCTATTTGGAGCAGTCCACCCGCAATGTTATGAGCGTTGACATTCCTGTTTATAGATTTAAGACGAGAACGAGTGAAAAGTCGGATATTTTTTCCTACGGCTTTGCCTCTACAAGCTTTGAGCTTGACGACGCGGTCAGCGGACTTTCTGAGCTTTTGCCCTTAATGCTGGAGCTTGCAGAAAAGGAAAAATCGGTAAAGCTGATGGCGGACGAGATAG
>JBJEOE010000005.1:0-28322 GCA_051880555.1 Acutalibacteraceae bacterium | reverse complement strand
GCTTTGCAACGGTGTCCACCGGACACCCGCACCCTTTAGGCAAGGGGGCCTTTTTATACGCTCATTAAACATCTCTACAAACCCCGATTTGTTTTTTTTACATCCCCTTTTCTGTTGAGAATAAAAAACGGAAATATAGGGGACAGTAAAAAATCTGTGAAAATTAAAAATCAAATTTTTGAATAGCCGAAGCCGTTTACAAGTGCGTCGAGCTTTTTGCCCTCCTTACATAGCGGACATTGGTGTGCGGGGAAGCTTAGGTAATCGGGCAGGTCGTTGGGGTTGAATACCGAGTAGACGGGAAAACCGCCGAAGGAGTCAACAGTTGAGAAGATCGCCGAAATACCCACAACGTCTCCGCCGTAATACTTAACCGCCTCGACAGCCGCCTGAGCGGTGTAGCCCGTCGAGATAGAAGCCTCCAAAATAAGGACATGCTTGCCGCGAATCATAGAAGCGGTGTTGTCGCGGAAAATAAGCTGACTGCCTGTCGTATGCTCGGGCGTGGCGACATAAATCGTCTGGTGGGCGTTCATATTTGAAAAATCGTCCTTAGTCAGCGCCTCGGCAAGGCAGGTGCCTATAACCTGCGTGCCGTCAAGACAAAGAATAGTGTCGATAATCGTGTTGTGGTGGTAGTAGGTAAGAAGCTCCTCGGCAACCGCCTTTGCTTCGGAAAGACGGGATTTCTGCGCGGTCACGTCAATGTAATAGTTTATATGGCTGTGGCTGGTGGCAAAATGTCCCTTTGTAATGCGAAGATAAAGATTGTTGCGCTTTGTGCGGATTTTATAGCTTTCGTTTGTTGGCATAAACAGACCTCCAGGAAATTATTTCTGTTTTTATTTTAAGCATTTTTAAGTAAAAATGCAAGCTTTTTAACAAAAAACATATTAAATTTGTCATTAATCCATAAATTCTGCTGTATAATAATATGAGTAGTGAACGGACGGGGATTTTGTGAAGCAGATTTTTGAGTTTAGTGAAAATTTAATTTCGGGTATGCTGCCCTTTGCCTTTCTTATAATTTGCGGGGTTTATTTAACGGTAAAAAGCGGATTTTTTCAGTTGAGGTTTTTGCCGCGTTCTGTAAGACACGCCCTCGGCGGGATTTTTTCGCGCAAGGGAAAGGGGGAGGGCATAAGCCCCTTTCAGGCGGCGTGTACCGCACTTTCCTCCACCGTTGGAACGGGAAATATAGCGGGGGTCGCGGGAGCGGTGGCGTTAGGCGGCGCGGGGGCGGTTTTTTGGATGTGGTTAAGCGCCTTTGCGGGAATGGCTGTAAAATCCGCGGAGATAATTTTATCCCTCAAATTTAAGCAAAAAAAGGAAAACGGCGCGGTCGGCGGACCTATGTACTACATAAAAAACGGTCTTCCGCATAGCTTTGCGCCCCTCGCGGTAATTTTCAGCCTTGTCGGTATGCTTTCGGCTTTTTTCAGCGGAAACGTCACCCAAACAGGCTCGGCGATTGCGGCGCTGAACGTGGGGACGGGGGTAAGGCTGATATTCGGGATAGGCTTTGCCGTGGCGACTGCCGCCGTGACGTTAGGCGGGGCAAAGCGAATAGGCAGCGTTACCGAAAAAATCGTGCCGTTTATGGCGCTTGTATATATTCTTATGACCTTAGGGGTTATCTTAGCGAATATTAAGTCACTTCCGAGTGTGGTCGCAATGATATTCAAGGGCGCATTTAAGCCGGCGGCGGTGACGGGCGGCGCGGTAGGCTCGGTAATTACGGCGGCGGTAACGGGCGCGTCGCGGGGAGTATTTTCAAACGAGGCGGGGCTTGGCACCTCGGCTATCGCCCACGGCTGTGCCGAATCGCACGAGGGAGTAAAGCAGAGCCTTTACGGAATTTTTGAGGTTTTCGCGGATACAATTATTCTATGCACCCTTACGGCATTGACAATTCTCATAAGCGGAGTTAATATAGAATACGGAAAAACCGCCTCCACCGAGCTTGCGTCAAGGGCGCTTTACTCCTTTTACGGAAAAAGCGCGACCCTTCTGCTTGCGGTTATGATGTGCCTTTTCGGGCTTTCGAGCGTAATCGGCTGGGGACTTTACGGAATAGTCTGTTCGGGCTTTGTTTTCGGAAAAAGGGGAGAAAAGCTCTTTCCCCTTGTCTATCCGTTTTTTTGCATTTTCGGAGCGGTTTGCAGGGCTGAAACGGCGTGGCGGCTTTCGGCGTTTTTTAACGGAATTATGCTTTGCGTAAACCTTTTCGCGGTGCTTATGCTAAGCGATATACCAATAGGGAAAATGCGCGGCTTTAAGAAAAGAGGAAAATCAAATGATAAAATCAAGAATTGAATTTTTACAGAGCAGTTTAAAGGAGGGCGAGGCGGCGCTTATCTCATCGGAGGCGGACAGGCTTTATTACACGGGGTTCCCCTCTTCGGCGGGCTATGTGGCGGTAACACGGGAGAAAGCCGTTTTTTTAATCGATTTCCGCTATTTTGAAAAGGCGAAAATGACGGTAAACAGCTGTGAGGTCATGCTCTTAAAAAGCTTTTCACGGCAGTTGGGGGAGCTTTTTGCTTCGCAGAAGATAAAAACGGTATATCTTGAAACCGATACCGTAAGTCTTTCGGCGTTCTCGTCGCTTAAAAAAAGACTGCCCGATTTTGTATTCAGCTCCGACGATAAATTGCAGAGCCTTATTACAAAACAGCGCAGTATTAAATCCGCCGAGGAAATTTCCCTTATTAAAAAAGCCCAGAAAATGACCGACGAGACCTTTAGCTATATTTTAGGGAATATAAGCGCGGGGCGCACCGAGCGGGAGGTTATGCTGGATATGGAGTTTTTTATGCGGCGGCTCGGAAGCGAGGGGGTTTCCTTTGATTTTATTGTGGTGTCGGGTAAAAATTCCTCTATGCCGCACGGCGTTCCTACCGATAAGAAAATTGAAACAGGAGACTTTATTACAATGGATTTCGGCGCGGTCTGCGGCGGCTACCGTTCGGATATGACCCGCACCGTCGCGGTAGGCAAGGTGAGCGACAGGCAAAAAGAGGTTTACGGCACGGTACTTAAAGCACAACGGGCGGCAATTGAATTTATTAAGCCCGGGGTTGTTTGCAGGGAGGTTGACCGCGTCGCGCGGGATATTATTTCGGAGGCGGGCTACGGCTACTGCTTCGGTCACGGGCTCGGCCACAGCGTGGGGATAGAAATACACGAAAACCCCGCCTGTAACACCGTATGCGAGACGGTGATGGATAAGGGTATTATAATGACGGTTGAGCCGGGGATTTATATTGAAAACGAGTTCGGTGTGAGAATTGAGGATATGGTTGTCGTGACCGAAAACGGCTGTGAGGACTTAACCGAAAGCAAAAAGGAGCTTATTGTGCTGTAAGGCGGGACGGGTTTATAATTTAATGAATAATGAATAATGAAAAATAAATAATTACGGTGGGTAAATTTACCTTTGTAGGGACAGGTCTCACACTGCGGTGTTCGGTCCCTCGACGGCTCTGACAGTCCGCCGGACTGTCATTCACTACCGTCTCGCACGCTTACGCTACGTCCTCGACTGTCCGATTGTCTAACATCTAATGTCTAACGTCTAAATTCGTACGGGACGGTGCCCACACCGTCCCGTAAAATATCGTAATAATTTAATTTTATATTTTAATGACACGAACAGCAGTCGCCGCCGCAGGAGGCGCAGTCGGGAAGACCCTCGGGTTTCGGAAGCTCGGGGTGTTTTGTGTAATAGTCGAAAAGCGCCGCCTTGACCGCCTCCTCGGCTAAAACCGAGCAATGTATCTTATGGGCGGGAAGACCGTCGAGCGCCTCGACAACCGCCTTGTTGGAAAGCTTTAACGCCTCCTCTACGGGCTTGCCCTTTATCATTTCGGTCGCCATAGAGCTGGTAGCGATTGCCGAGCCGCAACCGAAGGTGTTGAACTTAACGTCGGTTATTACTCCGTCCTCTATTTTAAGGTACATTTTCATAATGTCGCCGCATTTTGCGTTGCCGACCTCGCCGACTCCGTCCGCGTCCTCAATCGTGCCTAAATTTCTCGGATTCCTGAAATGATCCATTACCTTTTCACTGTATAACATATTCTCTCTTTCCTTCCTGTAAATCTTTCCAAATCGGAGACATTGAGCGGAGATATTCCACAACCTCGGGTACATTCTTTATTATGTGGTCGGCTTCCTCCTCGGTGTTGTATTCGCAAAGCGAAATTCTAAGCGAGCCGTGGGCGACCTCGTGGGGAAGACCGAGGGCTAACAAAACGTGGCTCGGGTCAAGGGAGCCCGAGGTGCATGCGGAGCCCGACGAGGCGCTTATGCCCCTGTCGTCAAGCAGTAAGAGGAGGGATTCGCCCTCTATGCCCTCAAAGCACATATTAAGGGTTCCCGCAAGCCCTCTTTCTAAGTCGCCGTTGATTTTTGAATGGGGGATTTTGGATAATTCGCCCGCTATTTTGTCGCGAAGCCCCTTAACATAGGCAAAATTTTTATCAAGGTTTTCACAGCTTTCCTTAAGCGCCGCCGCCATACCTACTATAGCGGGGACGTTTTCGGTTCCCGCCCGCTTGCCGCGCTCCTGTGCGCCGCCCTCAATAAGATTTAAAAGCGGAATACCCTTTCTTACATAGAGCGCGCCCGCGCCTTTAGGCCCGTGAAACTTGTGGGAGGCGATAGAAAGCATATCTATATTCTGCTCTTTAACGTCAATTTTAATGTGTCCTACCGCCTGAACCGCGTCGGTATGGAACAGAACACCCCTTTCGCGGCATACCGCACCGATTTCGGCTATCGGCTGAATAGTGCCTATCTCGTTGTTGGCGAACATTATTGTTACAAGGGCGGTGTCCTCCCTTATCGCGGCTTTTAGCTCGTCAATCCTCACAAAGCCGTCGGTGTGAACGGGCAAAAGGGTGATTTCAAAGCCCTCTTTCTTAAGCCTTTCGAGGGTATGGAGTACCGCGTGATGCTCAAAGGCGGAGGAAATAATGTGCTTTTTGCCGCTTTTAGCCCCGAGATACGCCGCGCTTATTATCGCCTGATTGTCGGCTTCGCTCCCGCCCGAGGTAAAGGTTATCTCCTTAATATCGCAGTTAATGCAGTCGGCAATAGTCTCTCTCGCCGAAAAAAGCGCCTCCTGCGACTTCTGTCCTAATGTGTAAAGGCTTGACGGGTTGCCGTAAAGCTCCTTAAAATAGGGGAGCATCGCATTAAAGGCGGTATCGCTTATTCTTGTTGTCGCGGCATTGTCCGCGTATACGTTTATCATATGTCTCACGACCTTATTTTTTATTTCGTTAATACTTTAACACATAATTCCTATAAAGTCAATAGGAATTTAATAATAAATAATTATAGGCTCTCTGTAATTAAGTCCTTAAGGGTTACGCTTTCAAGGTAGTCGCTTATTATCCGGTCAAGCCTTTGCCATACGGGCATTGTCGGGCAAAGCGCCGAACGCTTACATTCCTCGTCCCCCGTAAGGCAGGCGCAGTTCACCGGGACAATTCCCCCCTCGGTGACCTCTAAAATCTCGCGCAGGGTGTAGTCCTCGGGCTTTTTCTTAAGTTTATAGCCGCCGCTCTTGCCGCGCAGACTGTCAAGCAAGCCCGCCTTGTTTAAAAGCGCGGTAATCGCCTCTAAATATTTAAGGGAAATTTCTTGCCGCGCCGAAATATCGGCAAGCGAAATAAAGCCTTGGTCGGCGTGCTCGGCTAAATCGGTCATAACCCGCAGGGCGTACCGACCCTTGCTTGAAATTATCACAAAATCACCTCTTTGGTTCTATCCTATCACAGCGGGCTTAAAAAGGCAATATTTTTTTGCTTTTGCGCCGTATTAAGGGCTTGACACTTAAAGCAACAGCAGTTACAATATTAAGGATATATATTTTTTCTGAAATTTTTCATAATAATTTTATGAGGTGATTTTATTGAACCGACGGTATCTTTTGGGGCTTTCGTCGGTGCTTTATTTCGTAAGCCTTTGCGCCGCGGGGCTGATGCTTGCCCACGCGCTTGATATAATATCGTTTGCTCACGGTGAAAAAATTATTGCCGGCGTGTTTGTTGTAATAAGCGGCTACGCCGCCGCCGCTTTAAGAGCCTGCGGTACGGAGAACGAAAGCCGCCGCAGAAAAATTATTAAGCGACAGCTTTTTTTCACCTTTATATTTTATTTAATAATGCTGGTCGATTTCACGCTTATCGACGACGGTATGGGCAGGAATATTTTTAACGTGCTTTCGTGGGACGAGACGGCGTTCAGGGATTATGTGAATACAAGCACCAATTTAGTGCCGTTTTACACGGTAAGGCTATTCATCAACGGTTATAAAAACGGGCAGCTTGCACTCTCGGCTATGCTTGAAAATATTTTCGGCAATTTTGTCGCCTTTATGCCGCTTGCGTTTTTTACGGTATGCCTGTTTAAACGCTTTGACAGATGGTATTCGGTATTTGCCGCCGTTCTTCTCTCGGTGATGACGGTGGAGCTTTTGCAGCTCCTGCTATTAACGGGCGCGAGCGATATTGACGACGTTATTTTAAACGTTTCTGGGGCTATGTGCCTTTATGCAATTTTGCGTATTAAGGCGGTAAGCCTAAGAATTACAAAATTCACCTTTGGGGTGTGGGAAACAGTTGAAAACAAGGGTTAATCTTCATTTTTTGCTTATTTTGCTCGCAGCGTCGCTTTGGGGGACGGCGGGAATCTTTGTGAGAACGGCGGGAAAATACGGGCTTGGCGAGATGCAGCTGGTAATGCTCCGTACCCTTTTTACCGCCTTGATACTCGGAATAATTCTTATTATTAAGGATAAGTCGCTTTTCAGGATTAAAATAAGGGATTTATGGCTTTTCGCCGCCACGGGACTTTTAAGTATTGTGCTTTTTAACTTCTGCTACTATAAAACGATGTCACTTACCTCCTTGTCGGTGGCGGCGGTACTTCTCTACACCGCGCCGTTTTTTGTGGTTATAATGTCGGTCTTTATCTTTAAACAGCGGCTTACCTTCAAAAAATGCGCCGCCTGCGTTACGGCGTTTGTCGGGTGCTGTCTTGTTACGGGAGCCTTCGGCACGGGGGAGAAATTAAGCGCCGCCGCCCTTGTTTTCGGATTGCTTACGGGACTGGGCTACTCCCTTTACACCGTTTTCGGCAGACTTCTGCTTGACAGAAGCTACAGCTCCTACACAATTACCTTTTACACCTTTGCTTTTGCCTTTGTCGGCTGTCTTCCGTTTACGAATTTAAAAAGTGCGGCAAGCGTTTGCGTTAACTCTCCCGCGGTTATTTTGACGGCGGTTTTAATGGCGGTTTTCAACACCGTGATACCCTATCTGCTTTATACGGCGGGGCTTTGCGGGGTGGACGCGTCGATAGCCCCCGTTATAGCTATGGTCGAGCCGGTGGTGGCTACCTTTATCGGGGCGGCGGTCTACGGCGAGGCGATTACCCTTTCGGGCGCGGCGGGTATAGTAATAGTATTGGCTTCGGTATTTGTGTTAAATAATAAAGGACGTGTGAAAAATGCAGAGTCTTAAAATAAGGGCGAATGCGAAAATCAATCTTTCCCTTTCGGTATTAGGCAGGCGGCAGGACGGCTACCACGAGCTTGACACGGTTATGCAGAGCATATCCCTGTACGATACCGTATATATTGAAAAGGCGGATAAAATCACGGTCGAGTGCGGCGCGTTCGGGGGAGAAGAAAATATCGCCTTTAAAACGGCTCAGCTGTTTTTTAAGGAGTGCGGAATAAATGCGGGAGCCGATATAAAAATCGAAAAGCGCATACCCTCGGCGGCGGGTATGGGCGGCGGCAGTGCCGACGCGGCGGCGGTGCTTGTTGGGCTTGACAGGCTTTACGGCACGGGGCTTTCCTATGAACGGCTCATTGAAATGTCGGTAAAGCTTGGTGCCGACGTACCCTTTTTGATTCGCGGCGGCACATCAAGGGCAAAGGGAATCGGCGAGCTTTTAGAGCCGTTAATGCCCCTTGATAACTGCTTTATTGTCATCGCAAAGGGGGAGGACAAGCCCTCCACGGGCGAGATGTTCCGCCGCCTTGATTCGGCTGAATATGAAAAGCCCGATATAGAAAAAACCGCCGCGGCGCTTAATTCGCGGGATTTTTCGGCGGTGCTTTCCTCGCTTGGTAATTCCTTTGCCGCGCTTTGGCGGGACAGCGAGGTAAAAAAACAGCTTTTAAAAACAGGGGCGGACGCGGTCTCCCTTTCGGGGAGCGGTCCCGCTTGGTTTGCGGTATACCGCGATAAAGAAAGAGCGACGGCCGCCCAAAACGCCCTTAAGGCGCATAAAATTTGTGCTTTTATCTGCGAGCCGCAGGACAAGTCTTTAATATTTGAATAAAAGCAAAAACTTCCGTCAATATTTTAAGTAACAAAATTGACGGGAGTTTTTATTATGGTAAAAAAGTTATTTTCGCGCCGCGCGGCGGAGCTTTCTGTGCTGTTAGGACTGTTGTGCGCGATTTTCGCTTCATTGGCGCATTTTGAGGCGGCGTGCGACGATTTAAGGCAAAACGTACTGCGGTTACATATAATCGCAAATTCCGACAACGAGGCGGATCAGGCGGTAAAGCTGCTTGTAAGGGATAAAATTTTAGAGCAGTCGGCGGATATTTTTAAGGGTGAAACCGCGCTCCATAAAGCGGAAGAAAAGGCGGGGGAAAGGCTGAAAGATTTTTGCGAAACTGCCGAGCGGGTTTTAGCGGAAAACGGATTTTCCTACGGCGCGACCGCCGAAATAGGTGAAAGCTATTTTGAAACGCGGGAGTATGACGACTTTACATTGCCCGCAGGCAATTACCGCTCGCTTATAATAAGGCTTGGTAAAGCAAAGGGTAAAAACTGGTGGTGCGTGGTTTTCCCCGCTGTATGTATTCCCGCGGCGAGGGACGCTAATCTTTCGGACAGTACGGCAAGCGCAAGCGCTCAAATCGCAGAGTCGCCCGAACGGTATGTTATGAGGTTTAAAACGGTGGAAATTTATGAGGATTTAAAAAAATTTTTAAACGGTAAATAAAATGCTTGCATTTTTCTTTTAAATGTGGTATCATCAGTATGTTATCGATTAAGAAAGGGGTGACAACGATGAAGGAAGGTATTCATCCGCAGTATGAAAAGGTTACTATTAAGTGCGCTTGCGGCGCGGAGTTCGAGACACGCTCTACTAAAAAGGATATCCGTTTGGATATTTGTTCTAAATGTCATCCGTTTTTCACCGGTAAGCAGAAGTTGGTAGACACCGGCGGTCGCGTTGACAGATTTAAAAAGCGTTTCAATATGGAATAATAAGCCTTTTACTCCGCAGTTGCATTATGTGACTGCGGATTTTTTTAATCAATTCGTAATTCGTAATGCGTAATGCGTAATTATATTATTTCGTTGTCTAACGTCTAATATCTAATATCTAAATGGGGGTGCAATGTGGAAAGCTATATTACTGTATCGGGCGAGTCGGTGGGGGAATACTCCGAAAAGCGCTCCCGATTTATCGCAACCCTAAGACATACCGAAACCGAGGAGCAGGCGGCGGCTTTTTTAGCCGAAATGCGCTCGAAATACTGGGACGCAAGGCATAATTGCTACGCCTATTCCCTCTCGGGTGGCGCGCTTAAGCGGTTTTCGGACGACGGCGAGCCCCACGGTACGGCGGGCAAGCCGATACTTGATATAATAGACGGCTCGGGGCTTACCGATATTACGATAGTTGTCACCCGCTATTTCGGCGGCATTCTTCTCGGTACGGGCGGGCTTGTCCGCGCCTATTCTGCGGCGGCGAGGGAGGCTGTCTCGGCGGCAGAGCGGGTTAAAATGACCCCCTGCACCGTTTATAAGGCGCGGTGCGGCTATTCCGAGCTTGAAAGGCTTACAAAGCTTATTGCCGATAACGGCGGCAGGGTGGAAAATACCGTCTACGCCGCCGACGTGGAGCTTGAATTTTACCTTGAGGATTCAGCCTGTGACAGCTTTCTGTTAAAGCTAAAGGAAGCCTTTGCCGCAAGAATCAGCGCACTTGAAACAGATAAAAAAATGCTCGGGGTGGCGGAATGAAAAGAAGGATAAAAAGATTCTTTATTATTTTGATTTCGGCGGCGGTTTTGCTTGCCGCGGCGGTGTTTGTTCCGAATTTTATCGTTATTAAGAAAACCGAAAGCAATATTGTCACAATTGAGGAGGCGGATGAGCTTTCCGACGTCGACTGCGCGGTTGTTTTAGGCGCGGGTGTGCGGGAGGGAAAGCCTACCCCGATGCTAAGGGACAGATTACTTGTCGGGATAGACCTATATAAAAGCGGCGCGGTAAAAAAGCTTGTTATGAGCGGCGACCACGGGAGTACGGATTATGATGAGGTTAATATAATGAAGTCCTTTGCTGTCGAAAGGGGTGTGCCCGACGAGGATATTTTTATGGATCACGCGGGCTTTTCAACCTATGAAACAATCTACCGCGCAAAGGAGATTTTCGAGGCGGACAGCGTTATTTTAGTCTCCCAGAAATACCACCTTTACCGCGCGCTTTATATCGCGGAAAGGTTGGGGATAAATGCGGTGGGCGTTTCGGCTGACCTTGATACCTACCGCGGGCAGACAAAGCGGGATTTGCGGGAAATTTTAGCGCGGGACAAGGACTTTTTTAAATGTATTTTTAAACCGAAGCCCACCTACTTAGGGGATAAAATACCCGTAAGCGGCAACGGAAATCTTACAAACGATTAAAAAAGTTTAAAAATAAAAAGGTTTTTCGACATTTTTATCTAATATAATAAATGTAAGGCTTTTTTCGTAAGGGAGGCTTTAGTTATGGAGAACGCAAGAACGGTTACCGAGCAAAACGAACGGCTTATTTTAAGCGATAAGGCGGCGCTCTGCGTAAATTCGAGGGGCAGAAAAATTCCCGAAAAGGAATGTGAGCTACGCACCTGCTACCAGCGCGACCGCGACCGCATTATTCATTGTAAGGCGTTCAGGCGGCTTAAGCATAAAACGCAGGTTTTTCTCTCTCCTGAATCAGACCATTACAGAACTCGGCTTACCCATACGCTTGAGGTCTCGCAGATAGCCAGGACTATTGCGCGGGCTTTGCGGCTTAACGAGGATTTGACCGAGGCGGTTGCCTTAGGTCACGATTTAGGGCATACTCCATTCGGTCACGCGGGGGAGCGGGCTTTAAAGGAGCTTACCGATACAGGCTTCACCCACTATGAGCAGAGCGTAAGGGTATGCGAAAGGCTTGAAAAGAACGGTAAGGGGCTTAACCTTACATATGAGGTGTTAGACGGTATCTTGCACCATACCAAAGACGAGTGGGCGCACACGCTGGAGGGCAGAATCGTCCGTATGGCGGACAGGGTGGCGTACATCAACCACGATATTGACGACGCGGTGCGGGCGGGGGTTATAGCCGAAAGCGATATTCCCGCTGAGATAACCGATAATTTAGGTCACACTAAAAGCGAGAGGATAAGCACCCTTGTCACCTCTATTGTAAATAACAGCGGCGAGGATATTAAGATGGACTCCGAAACCGCCGTCTATTACGATATGCTCCACAATTTCCTTTATGACAGCGTTTATAAAAACCCTGTCGCAAAATCGGAGGAAACCAAGGTTTTGGGAATAGTCGAGGGGCTTTTCAAATATTATTTAAAAAGACCTGAAAAAATGCCCGAGGAATATTTAAAAATTGCCGAGACCGACGGCGAAATCCGCGCAGTTACCGATTATATCGCGGGAATGACCGACCATTATGCAATTACGGTTTTTTCGGATATTTATATTCCCAAGGCATGGTCAATTTAATTTGAAATAAATCTTTAAGGAGGCGGTTTTATGATACCTGAGGACGTTATAAACGAAATTAAATACCGAAACGATATAGAAACCGCCATTTCTTCATATGTTAATCTAAAGCGGAGGGGAAAAAACTTAGTAGGGCTTTGCCCCTTCCACAGCGAAAAAACACCCTCCTTTACGGTATATCCCGAAAACGGCTCCTTTTACTGCTTCGGCTGTGGGGTCGGCGGCGATGTTTTTACCTTTACGGGGCTTATTGAAAACCTCGATTATATCGAGGCGGTAAAGCTTTTAGCCGAGCGCTCGGGGGTCGCCCTCCCGCAGGACGGGTACGACGATTCTATGCAGAAGCTTAAAAATAAAATTTACGATATTAACCGCGATACCGCCCGTTTTTTCCACAGCTTTCTTATGTCCGAGGGGGGCAGATGGGCGCTGGATTATTTAACGGGCAGGGGGCTTACCCTTAAAACCATTAAGCATTTCGGCTTGGGCGCCGCGCCCGATTCCTGGGATATGCTTATTAAGCACCTAAAGGAAAAGGGCTACAGAGAAGAGGATATGCTGGCGGCGGGGGTTGTGGTCAAAAGTCAGCGCGGAACGGTTTACGACCGCTTCAGAAAGCGGGTGATGTTCCCGATAATCAATATCAGGGGCAATATAATCGCCTTCAGCGGGCGCGCAATGCCCGGCGAGGACAAGCAGGGGGGCAAATATGTAAACACCTCCGACACGCCTGTTTACAAAAAAAGCGCCAATCTTTTCGGAATGAATTTTGCAAAAAACGTCTGCTCGGAGCGGGTGATACTCGTCGAGGGCAATATGGACGTTATCTCCCTTCATCAGGCGGGCTTTTCAAATACTGTAGCGCCGCTGGGTACGGCGTTTACCTCGGAACAGGCAAACCTTTTGGCGCGCTACACAAAGGAAATCGTTTTAACCCTCGACGCCGACGCGGCGGGGCAAAAGGCGATAAAAAGAGCCTCGGAGCTGCTGGAAAACACGGGGCTTAAAACGCGGGTCGTGGTAATACCCGACGGCAAGGACCCCGACGAATTTATAAAGAAAAACGGTCCCGAACGCTTCGCGGCACTTTTGGAGGGCGCGGTAAGCGATATGGAGTATAAATTACTCACCGCCGCAAAGGATATTAACCTTGAAAGCGAGGACGGGAGACTCCGCTATTTATCCGCCGCCGCCGAAATTGTGGCGGGCTCGGACGACGTTATGACGAGGGACATTTATATAGGCAGACTTTGCGAGAAATACGGCGTTTCAAGAACGGCGCTAACCGCAAAGGTGGAGGAAATAAGGAAAAAGAACGCAAGGATTAGGAAAAAGAAGGAGATTTCCGACATAATCCGACCGAAGTTTACAAGAGACGACGTTAATCCCGAACGGCGGCGATCGCCTAAAGGGGTGGCGGCGGAGGAGACCCTTATAGCGGCATTGCTTAAAAATCCCGATTTTTATAAGTATGCTAAGGAACAGCTTCCCCCCGAAAAGCTTATAACCTCGCTTAACAGGCGGATTTATGAAATAATCCTTTCCACGCTTGAACGGGGCGGCGCGCTTGATATTTCGGTCTTTGCCGAAAGGCTTCTGCCCGCCGAGATAGGGTATTTGGTATCTCTGCAAAACAGCGAAAAAGCGGGCAAAAACCCCGAAATTGTATTAAAAGATTGCATTAGGGTAATATTAGAAGAGGATACTCTTCTATCCGCCCAAAATTCCGAGAATACCTCGGTTGAGGATTGGGCGGCTACCCTTCAAAATATTATCGATAATAAATCGAAAGGAAACAAATAATGGAAAAGAACAAAAAAGAACAGGAAAGTAAACTTAAAAAACAGCAGGAGCTTGCCGACGCTTTAGAGCATGAGGAGGAAAAGGAGCTTACCTTAGACGACATTGAAAACGCCCCCGAGGATTTAGAGGAGCTGTTTTCCGAGCCGCCCGCCCTCGACTTTGACGATGAGCCTACCGAGGACGAGTTAAAGCTTGAGGAAATGGACGTTGACGCCCTTAATGACGATTTAAGCTTTGAGAATATGAATCTTGACGACCCTGTTAAGATTTATCTTCGCGAGATAGGCAGGGTGCCGCTTTTGACCTCTGAAGAAGAAATCGAGCTTGCGGTTAAGATTTCCGATGGCGACCAGAAGGCTAAGCAGAGACTTACCGAGGCTAATTTGCGCCTTGTTGTAAGCATTGCGAAAAAGTACGTCGGCAGGGGAATGTATTTCCTTGACCTTATCCAAGAGGGCAACGTGGGTCTTATTAAGGCGGTGGATAAGTTTGACTACCAAAAGGGCTTTAAGTTCTCGACCTACGCTACATGGTGGATAAGACAGGCAATTACCAGAGCGATTGCCGATCAGGCGCGTACAATACGAATCCCCGTGCATATGGTGGAAACCATTAACAGGCTCAAAAAGGTGCAAAGTCAGCTTCTGCACGAAAACGGCTTTGAACCGAGCGAGGAGCTTATCGCCGAAAAGATGGAGCTTCCCGTTGAGCGTGTGCGGGAGATAATGCGCGTGGCGCAGGAGCCCGTATCTATGGAAACCCCGATAGGCCCCGAGGAGGATTCGAGGCTTATGGACTTTATAAGGGACGAGGACGCGCTGGCTCCCGACGACGCGGCGCTTAAAACCATAACCAACGAGGATATTGACAGCGTGCTCAAAACCCTGACTCCCAGAGAGGAATCGGTTATAAGACTCCGCTTCGGACTTGAAGACGGCAGATGCCACACCTTAGAGGAGGTCGGCACCGAATTTAACGTAACAAGGGAGCGCATACGCCAGATTGAGGCAAAGGCGCTTCGCAAGCTGCGCCATCCTGTTCGCAGTAATAAATTTAAGGAAAAATAGTCTTGTCACGGCGGGCTTTGCGCCTGCCGCGGCGAACGGCTTTAGGCAGATTCAATTTACATAAAGGAGCATAAAAGCAATGGAAATTTCATATAAAACTAAGGGAGTATGCGCAAGAGGCATAACGGTTGAGGTTGAGGACGGTATCGTTAAAAAGGTCAGGTTTGACGGAGGCTGTAACGGCAATACGCAGGGCGTGGCTACCCTTGTAGAGGGTATGAGGGTTGACGATGTTATAACCAAGCTTGAGGGCATCAAGTGCGGCTTTAAAAACACCTCCTGCCCCGCGCAGTTAGCCGAGGCGTTAAAGGAGTATAAAAACGCGGAGGGCTAATGCCTTTACCGCACAAAAGGGTGAATAGCTTTGTATTCGGACAACGATATTAAAATCGCGGGCGACAGACCCTCGCAGGATATAAAAAGAAACAGGGAAACCGCCGCGGCGAAAAAAAGCGAGCCTAAAAGCGAGGACATTAAAAACGCGCGGGAATTAGGCAGAATCATAGCGGAAAAATTTATTAATGACGCCCGCACAGCGGAAATTTCGGACGAGGGAGAAACCTCGGATTTTGAAATGCTTATGCAACGTCGGCTTCTGCTTTCCTTTACGGCAACGGTCGGGTTTGAGCAGTACTGCGCCGACGATTCGCTTGCGGGTATAGCCCAAAAAAGCTTTATCGACACGGTTAAGAAGACCGATTTAGAGCTGTATAATTCTTCGAGCGATACGGGAGCCTTCTCCTTTTATTATGTCGCTTACAGAAGGGGCAGCGAGATAGACAGAAGAATGGGACAGACCTTCGCGATGCTCTGCGCCCACGACGGCGACCCCGTTTATCAAGAGCTGGGCGAGGCGCTTTACTGCTGGTTTATTTCTTCGGTCAAGGAAACGGCGCAAAAGCTTAATTTGATATGACATATTTAATCCTTCCTTTTCATATTTTGAAGAGGAAGGAGATTTTTTTATGCCGATTATTTATTTAAGTCCGTCAACGCAGGAGTTTAACCCCTATGTCGGGGGAGGGAATGAGGAATACTATATGAATCTTATCGCCGACGCAATGGAGCCGTATTTGGCGGCGAGCGGGATTCAGTTTGTAAGAAACACGCCCGATATGACCGCGGCGTCCTCAATTGCCGCATCAAACGCGGGGAATTACGATTTGCATTTGGCTTTACACTCAAACGCCGTAGGGAGCGGCGCTTCAAACGTTCGAGGGACAGACGTTTATTATTATCCCACAAGCGCCGAGGGCAAGCGGTTCGCCGAAATCGCGGCGAATAATTTACAGCTTATCTACCCCCTGCCCGGTAAGGTGAAAACCGTTCCAACAACCACCTTGGGAGAGGTGGCAAAGGTGCGCGCTCCCGGTGTGCTTATCGAGCTTGCCTACCACGATAACCCCGAGGACGCTAATTGGATTAGGAACAATATTAACGCGATTGCCGAAAATCTTGTGATGTCGCTTACCGAATATTTCGGAATACCCTTTAATATGCCCCAGCCTATTATGACGGGCTATGTATCGACCAAAGGCTCTAACCTGAATATACGCTCAAAGCCCGATATATCCGCCCCGATAATAGGAAAGGCGCCCAACGGCTCGGAGGTTCTTATATATAACCGCCTGCCCGACTGGGATTTAATAGGCTACGGCGGAATGGTGGGCTATGTAAGAAACAGCTATATCGCGTAGCTTAAAAAATAAGAGGAGCCGAAAAACAAACCGGGGTTTGTAGGGATCTTTGATTAGCGGATAATAAGGCCCCCTTGCCTAAAGGGGGCTGTCGAGCGTAGCGAGACTGGGGGATACTTAGGTTTGTAGAAGCCCGAATATATCCCTCCACCGCCGTTCGGCGGTCCCCCTCCCTTTAGGCAAGGGAGGCTATTACTGCTATCATTTCATCCCTACAAACCCCGATTTGTATTTACAGCCCCTGCGATAATATAAAAAAACTTTATTTTATTTCTTCAAGCTCTTGAAGCCAGGCTGCTGAGGAGGCGTCGGAGGGCATACGCCAGTCGCCGCGGGGCGAGAGGGTTACAGAGCCGACCTTCGGACCGTCGGGCAGGCAGGAGCGCTTGAACTGCTGGGCAAAAAACCGCCTTACAAAAACGGTAAGCCAATGCTTAACCTTCTCCCTGTCGTAAATTCCGTTAAAGGCGATAAGGGCTAATCGGAAGATTTTTTTAGGAGACTCGCCGTTGCGGAGAATGTGGTAGAGGAAGAAGTCGTGAAGCTCGTAGGGACCTACCAAATCCTCGGTCTTTTGGGCTATCTCGCCCTTTTCGTCGGCGGGGAGCAGCTCGGGAGAAACGGGTGTGTCAAGTATGTCTGAGAGCACCGCTTTAAGCTCGCTGTCGGCGCTTTGAGCCTCGTGACGGATAATATACCGCACAAGGGTTTTCGGCACCGAGGAATTTACCGCGTACATAGACATATGGTCGCCGTTGTAGGTCGCCCAGCCGAGGGCAAGCTCGGACAAGTCGCCCGTGCCGATTACCATACCGCCCGTCTTGTTGGCAATGTCCATAAGCACCTGGGTGCGCTCCCGCGCCTGCGAGTTTTCATAGGTCACGTCAAGGCAGTCGGGGTCTTGACCTATATCCGAAAAATGCTGATTTACTGCATTTGTAATGTTAACCTCCTTAAAAGTGACGCCTAAAAGACGGCAGAGGGCTTCGGAATTGGAGCGGGTGCGGTTTGTGGTGCCGAAGCAGGGCATTGTGACCGCAACAATATCGCTTAGCGGGCGGTTTAAAAGCTTCATCGCGCGGACAGACACAAGGAGCGCCAAGGTGCTGTCAAGTCCGCCCGAAATGCCGATTACCGCGGTTTTCGCCCGTGTGTGGGCAAGCCGCTTTTTAAGCCCGTAGGACTGTATGCGGAGTATCGCCTCGGCGCGGCTGTTAATGTCGGCGCTGTCGGTGGGAACAAAGGGGTTTTTGGCGATATTGCGGGTTATTTCGGTTGTGATTTTTTTCTGCTCAAAGGTGACGGTTTTAAGCCCTGTAAGCGGCTCAAAGCTTGTGTTTTTATGCCGCTCGCCCGCAAGCTTATTAAGGTCTATTTCGGTTACGGTAAGCTCTTTTTCTTCAAATGGCGCGCTTTCCGCAAGGGTGGTGCCGTTTTCGCAGATAAGGCAATGACCCGAATAAACCAAGTCCTGCGTGGATTCGCCGCTGCCCGACGAGGTGTAAACATACCCGCACAAAAGCCTTGCGGAGGTAGAGGAGATAAGGGAGGCGCGGTACTCCGCCTTGCCTATAACCTCGTTCGAGGCGGAGGGGTTTACGATAATATTAGCTCCCCCTCTGCAAAGCCCTTCGGAGGGGGGCGCCGCCGCCCATAAATCCTCGCATATTTCGATACCGAAGGTGTAGTCACTCATTTCGTTATGGGAGAAAATAAGCTCGGTTCCAAAGGGCGCTGTCATTCCGCATATATTGAGCGCCGCGTCCTTGCCCACAAGCACTCCCGAGGAAAACTGCCTCTGCTCGTAAAACTCGGCGTAATTGGGCATATAGGTCTTCGGCACTATACCGATAATTTTTCCGTTTGAGAGCACCGCCGCGCAGTTAAACAGCTTTGAAGCATATAAAAGGGGCGCGCCGACAATAACTACAGGGTATTTTCCCACGGTGTATTCGGCAATTTCCTTAAGCGCGTTTTTTGCCGAGCTTAAAAGAGTCTCCGAAAAGAACAAGTCGCCGCAGGTGTAGCCCGTAACGCAAAGCTCGGGCAGGACGAGAAGATTTACTTTTAATTTATCCGCCTTGCTTATAAGACCTTTAATTTCTTTGGTGTTCGCCGCAACGTCCGCTACGGTGCATTCGGGCACGCCCGCGGCAACCTTTATAAAACCGTCAACCATATATTTCCGTCCTTACTGAATTTATACTTATAGTTTAAATCTTTTTTCTTTTTATGTCAATATTATAAACTGTAAAGTTTGGTTAATACTTAAATTAATAAGGCAGATTGCGAAAAATTTAAGATATTGTTAATTTTTTTACAATCTTCTTGCATTTCTTTTTTTAATGAGTTATAATGTATAAGGCAAAAATTTGAACTTTTGAAAAGGGGATACCAAAATGACCAACAATAAAACGGTTTTAAAGTGGCTTGACGAAGTCAAGGAGCTTGTAAATCCTGATAAGGTTGTCTGGATTGACGGCTGCGAGGAACAGTTAGAGGCTCTTCGCAAGGAAGCGGTTGAATCAGGCGAAATGATTAAGCTTAACGAGGAAAAGCTCCCCGGCTGCTATCTGCACAGAACCTTACCTAACGACGTTGCCCGCGTTGAGGACAGAACCTTTATCTGCGCAAAAACAAAGGAGGAGGCAGGCCCTACAAATAACTGGTGCGACCCGCAGGAGATGTATACTAAGCTTTACAATATCGCCCGCGGATCTTACAAGGGACGTACAATGTATGTTATACCCTATTCTATGGGACCGATCGGCTCTCCGATTGCTAAAATCGGTATCGAGGTAACCGATTCTATCTACGTTGTACTCAATATGGCGATTATGACCCGTATCGGCGCTAAGGTGCTTGAGGTTTTAGGCGACAGCAACGACTGGGTTCGCGGTCTTCACTGCAAATGCAACGTTGACCCCGAGAACAGATACATCTGCCACTTCCCCGAGGATAACACCATTATCTCTGTTAACTCCGCTTACGGCGGTAACGTGCTTTTGGGTAAAAAGTGCTTTGCTCTCCGTATAGCTTCTTATCAGGGCTGGAAAGAGGGCTGGATGGCTGAGCATATGCTTATCTTAGGTCTCCAGAACCCGCAGGGCGAGGTTAAATATGTTGCGGCGGCTTTCCCGTCTGCCTGCGGCAAGACCAACCTTGCAATGCTTATTCCGCCCGAGTACCTCCGCAAGAAGGGCTACAAGATTTGGACTGTCGGCGACGATATTTCCTGGATGAAGATAGGACCCGACGGCCGTCTCTATGCTATCAACCCCGAAAACGGCTTCTTCGGCGTAGCTCCCGGAACCAACGCTCACTCCAACTTCAATGCGCTCGAAAGCACCAAAAAGAACACAATCTTTACCAACGTTGCGCTTAACCTTGACGATAACACCGTTTGGTGGGAGGGACTTAACAAGGATCTTCCGCAGAACGCGCTCGACTGGAAGGGCAACAAGTGGGACGCTTCTAAGTTCAACAAGGCGGACAAGTCAACCTACGCCGCTCACCCGAACTCAAGATTTACCGCTCCTGCTAAGAACTGCCCCTGCATCTCCGACGAGTTTGATAAGGGTGAGGGCGTGCCGATTTCTGCAATTATCTTCGGCGGCCGCCGCGCTAAGTGCGCTCCCCTTGTATATCAATCAAAGGATTGGGTTAACGGCGTGTTCATAGGCTCCGCTATGGCGTCCGAGACCACAGCCGCCGCCGCGGGCGCAGTAGGCGTTGTTCGCCGCGACCCGATGGCTATGCTCCCCTTCTGCGGCTACAATATGGGCGACTACTTCCAGCACTGGCTCGATATGGGCGTAAAGCTTGGCGATAAGGCGCCTAAGATCTTCAACGTTAACTGGTTCCGTACCGACGACGAGGGCAACTTCGTATGGCCGGGATTCGGAGACAATATGCGCGTTCTCAACTGGATAATCGACCGCTGCGAGGGCAAGGCTGACGCGGAAGAGACCGCTATCGGCTATGTTCCGAAGCCCGAGGACATCGACCTCACCGACCTTGATATGGATCTCGATACCTTAAAGAGCATCTTAAAGGTTGACAAGGACGTTTGGACCAAGGAAGCCGAGGAAATCGAGGAGCATTACAAGAAGTTCGGCGACAAGCTGCCTAATGAGCTTCGTGAACAGCTTAACAACCTCAAGGCAAACCTTGCTAAGATGTAATTAAAAAATCAAAACCGCCTGCTTCGGCTTTAAACCGAGGCGGGCGGTTATTTTACTGTTCTGCGGAGCAGGGGGAGGTTATTACGTCCGAGGTATCGCCGATTTTCGGCGGTATGCTGTTAAGATAACGCAGTGCGGCGAAAAACATAATGCTTAAGACCGCAAGCGCCGCAACGATAATAAGGGCGATAATAATTCTGTCCGCACAGACCGACACCGCCGATTCGATAATAGACACCCCAAAGTCGGACATTTTGAGGGCTAACGAGGTGACAAAGCTGCTTTTGCAGAAATAGACCGTCAAGCCCAAAGCAAGGCTTACTAACGTAAAATCAAGACCTAAAAACAGCAAGCCGTTAAAATTACGCCGCTTAATTATGAAGATAAGGGCGGCGATTATAAGCATAACCGCCGTGAACATTATTATAAAGGGCAGGGTGAGGGTTCGTGCAACTATTTTTGAAAGCTTGATTTGCTTTACTACGGTGCGCGCCTGCTCCAAAACGGGTACGTATTCCTCAAGCTCCCTTTCGTTTTCCGCAATATATTTGTTTACCGCCGTCTTGACCTTGTCTTGGTCAAGATTAACCTTGGTGTTTTCCTTGGCAACGGTCAAAACCTTGTCAAGATTCTCGTTTACAAGCTCCTTTACAAGGGACGTGTCAAATTTACGGTTTTCGGGAATGCTTAAAAGTATTTCGGTCGCCTCATCGGCGTAAACCTCGATCAGCTTGCCCGTTTCCTTGCTTTTCATTATCTCGTCGGCTTTTTTGTAATCTATGCCGTAGCTTTTAAGGGTTGTTTCAACCGTGGGGGTTTTCTTTATTAAGGTCTTGTAATCAATATTCTGAATTACGGTTGTGACGGTCTGCGGCTCGGTGAGCGCAATTACCGAGTAATAAAAGGGCACAAGGGCGCAGATTACAATTAAAAACAAATTCAGAAAGAAGTATAAAAAGCCTGTTGCCGCGCGGAGTATTTTTCTTTTCAAGGCAAACTCCCCTTAAATACCAATTGATTATAATAAATGCCTAAATTATTATAACATAAAAGCGATATTTTAGCAATGATTTTAACAAAATTGTAATTATTAGGTTAATTTTGCATTTTTATCTGTTCGCCCGTAATAAGGGGATAGCGGGCAAGACTTTCGCCGTCAAGGTTTTCTCTGTGCATATCCACCGCCGTAATTTGGTGATTTTCGTAGGTGGTGTAGTAATATATGCCCTTGTCCGCGTTACAGCAGGAGGTGTAAAGGGTGATTTCGTACTCGCCGCCCTCCAGCTCGCAACAGCCCCTTTGCTGGTCAACAGAGCCCAAAATGTGGAAGAACTGGCTTACGCTCTCGCTTTCCGAGCTTCCCGAAACCGAGTTCATTTTGGTAAAGGCAACCCTTACAAAGCGGGACTGGGAGGAAAGGTCGCCGGGGAGACCCAGCGCCCCCATACCGCGGCTGTAGGTGTTGAGGGAGAGCTTATCCGAAAAACGGTTTTCGGGGGATTTAGGGGAAAGGTGCATAAAATCGTTAAGGCGGAACAACTGCTCGTCAAAGGGGGGATTGTTGGTTAGCACCCCAACCGGGTTATCGTAAATTTTTATGCCCTCCTTTACCGATTCCACGGTTATCGCGCCGTCACGTTCGGCAATAATCCAGTGAAGCTGAGCCGTGGGAAGCTTGTCGCTGAAGGGAGTGTTTGTGATGTTAATATTTTCAAGCAGTCTTCGCGCTTCTTCCACAGTGGCGCATTTGGACAAAATCCACGTAATAAATTCAAACTGCGCCACATTTTCCTTGCCTGATATTTCCTCGCGGTAGTAAGCGTTGCCGACAAAGTTAAGCCCCGCCATTCCGAGCCCCTTTTCGTTTATCGCGTCATAAAAAAGCGGATAACCACACGAAACGTGCGCCATTCCGATTATCGCGTAATGCTTGTTTAGATTTCCCGCGAATCTAAAATTAATAGGGTAATTTCGCGGCATAACGGTGACCTCGTCCCCGTAGGAAAACTCGTAATCGAGGGTTCTCCCGAAGTAAAAATCGTTTGTTTTGTAGGTTGCGGCAGTACACATAAAAAGACCTCCCGAGAATTATTAAATATTATTCTCAAATTTTAATATATTATAGCAAAAAACCGCCTCGAAATCAATTAGGTATAGAAAAATGCCCCGACTGCGTCTTTACCTTGTTCTCAAAGCAGAGGGAGTCGCCGATTTTTCAGGCGGTGCATACGCCGCATATGTGGGCGGGATAATCCTCCGTCATCTTGCGACCGTCAAAGGATGTTCCTAAGCTTTTTAAAGCAAGCATAAATCATAATTCCGTTTCAAACGGTTTTCTGAAAAAACTATTGACAAGTTGAAATGACAATAGTATAATACAAAATGACAATAATAATTGTCAATAAGACAAATAGAATTGTCAACGGAGGTGTTTTATGATACTGCGAAATCGTTTAAAAGAACGCAGAGCCGCACTGAACGTCAATCAACAGGAAATGGGGCGCTTATGCGGTGTCTCAAGGCAGACTATCAGCCTTATTGAGCGAGGGGACTATTCACCGTCTATAACCCTTGCGCTGACGATTGCAAAGGTATGCGGCGTCACAGTGGAAGAGGTTTTTTATTTACAGGAGGAAAATGAAAATGGTTAACAATGAAATTAAGAAGGCAAACCGTAAGGCGATGCCGAAATTTATACTCATTATGGTAATATCCATAATTGTTGGCGGAGCAATGGGCTTTTTCTCTGCAAAATACGGTATCAACGCCCTGCGCGGCAGTATGAAAAACGCAGTAGAGCTATTCGGAATGTATATTGCGCCGATACTTATGTCTGTGATAGCGATAATTGTGCCGCTTGTCTCGGTTACGCACTATACAAAAGCCAAAAAGCTGCTCTCCGCTTGGGACGGCGAGAACGAAGAGATTTGTGACGCCGCTGAAAAAAGGCTCTCTATCATTATGTGGATTACGGGTGCCGCTCTTATTATTTCTTATTTTCTTATTGCCGCTTCATATTCCTGCGGAGTCGCCGCTTTTGACAGCAAGCTAAGTATCGCAATGCTTTTTATCAGTATTGCGGCATTCTTCGGCATTCTGATTGAAGCGGTTGTTATACAGCAAAAATGCGTAGACGCCGCAAAGACGATAAATCCCGAAAAAACAGCCTCAGTTTATGATACGAAGTTCCAAAAGAAGTGGATAGACAGTTGTGACGAAGCCGAGAAAATTTTGATCGGAAAGTGTGCGTTTAAGGCCTACAGCGCAACCAATACCGCGTGCTCAATTCTTGCCGCGGTGCTTGCAATTTGTGCCCTTGTTTTTGGAATAGGTTTTTTGCCTTCACTTGTTGTCTGCCTGATATGGCTTGTCAATCAGTGCGTATATTGCAAAGAAGCATTAAAATACTCTAAAGCGGGAAATAAAATTCTGTAATTTTGTTTGCAAAAAAACGCTCAAAGCCTCATTAATAAAGACTTTGAGCGTCTTAAATAGGCGGCAAAAAAAAGATGCCTGCTTAAACGCGAGAGAAAAAACTGCAAAAAAAGAAGAACCTCAACTACGCATCTGCGTGTCGAGGCTCTCGACTGGTGCGAGTGACGAGACTTGAACTCGTACGTCATGGACACACGCCCCTCAAACGTGCCTGTCTGCCTATTCCAGCACACTCGCATTTATCGTGCCTGATTATTATATCAAACTTGAAGTGGATTGTCAACAAAAATTTTAATTAAATAAAAAATTTTTGCTTAAAGTATTTTTTACACTTTCTAAAGGGGGCTTGAGGGACGGCGCGGGCACCGTCCCATGCGTTTCGTTTATTAATAAGGGTGTGTTTATTCTGCGTTTTCGTTGTCGGTATTAGTGGTTTGGCTTTGGGCGTTGTATTCGTCCTCGGTTAAGAGATAGCTTGAAACGGCGTAGACCGTCTGCCCGTTATAGTTTAGCTTTGCCCAGCCCTTGGTGCTTTTACCTATCAATTCGACAAATTCTCCCCTTTTAAGGGTATAAACCACCTCGGAATTATCGACGTTCGGGGCGGTGCGGAGGTTTGTCTCGGTTTTAGCCGTCACCCTGCCCGAGGCGGTGGAAAATCCGTCCGAAACGGGTTTTTCTTCGGAGGAAACGGAGGGACGGCTGATTACCTCGGTTGTAAGCAGGCTTGTTTTTGCATAAACCGTCTGCCCGTTATAAATAAGCCTTGTCCAGCCGTTCGGACTTACGCCGACGCGGGTGATAAACTCGCCGTTTTTAATTGTGGCGACAAGGGTGCTGTTTGTGTTCGGCTCGGCGCGCAGATTGGTCTCCTCCTTGGCGGTTACCTCGCCGCTTGCAGGCTCAAATCCGTCCGAAACCGAGGGGATTTCCTCGGATTTATAATTCCTGTCGGTTGTAAGATAGCTCGTTATCGCGTAAACCGTCTTACCTTTATATATAAGCCTTGACCAGCCGTTGCTGCCCGTCGCCGTGCGCTTTAAAAATTCTCCGTTTTTAAGGGTTCCCACAATGTTGCTTTTGGTTGTCGCGCCGTCGCGGAGATTTGTTTCTATCTTGGCGGTCACCTCGTCCGAAACGGCGGTATAAAGCTTGTCATCTGCATTTGGGGCGGATGCGTCGGAGGGTCTTGATTTAGGATTTTTAGCCGCCGATTTTTCCCTTGTAAAATAGGATACCGAAATATCCGCATTGCCCGTAATCCCGCTCACAGCGCCCTTGTTTGTGTACTGCCACATTGCGTATTTGCCGCCGTAATCGGGCGCGGGAGTAGTCGGGTAGGGGGTTGCGGGATAGCGCGCCACCCAAATTTCAAAAGCGTTTTCAAGCCGCGCGGTATCCCAGTAAAGGGAGCCTTCAAGCTCGGACTTGGCGGCGTAAAACATACCCTCGTAGCCCGCTGACTTAATATAATTTAAGAAGGCGAGGGCATTGTCGGTTCTCTGTGTGCCCGAAAGCCCGTACATACGGCTGTTTTCAGACAAAAAGCCCTCGCAATCGTACACCACAGGGTAGGAAATCGGATAGCCCGCTATCGCGGATGCAGTCCATTTAGCCTCATCCTCGGCTTCGGCGGCGGTTTTTGCGGTCGAGAAAAAGTAAACTCCCACAAGCAGACCTGCCTTGTCCGCCTGTTGGATATTGTAATCGGCGCAGTCGTCCTTATAAATAACCCCGTTTTCTCCACGGAAGCCGATTCTTATAATCGCAAAATCTATACCCGACTTTTTCACCTTTGTCCAGTCGATTTTTCCCTGCCATTTAGAGACGTCAACCCCGTTTGACATACCTTTTTTTGTTTCGAGGTTCTCGGCGTTTACCTCGGCTCCCGATTCGGTGCCGAAATCAATATTTTCAGGGTCGAGCATATCGCCGCCGCTCTCATCGGTAACCGATGCCGAGGAGCTTTCGCTTACCGTCCCCTTGTTTTTACAGCCCGCCGCCGATACCGCGAAAACAAGCGCGGCAAATATGCAAAGCGGTTTTTTTATAATAGTAAAGCGTTCTTTCATAAGCGCGCCTCCCGATAATATTACAACCTTATTATATATTGTCCGTTCCGGGTTGTCAATAAGGCGCAAGCACTCGCGGTATGCGGCGGTTAGTAATTTAAGCAAATTGTTATTTTCGCACAATATATATATATGTATATTTTTTGAAGAACCTGAAATTTTTTAAGATTTGTTGTTTACACGGCGAAAAAAAAGTGGTATTATAGTAGATGTATGAGACTGTTAAAGAATGAAAGCTTATAAGCGTCTCATGAATTTTTTAGAGGAGGAATTTTCAATGGCCAGAAAATTCAAAACCATGGACGGTAATAACGCCGCGGCTCATGTTGCCTATGCGTTTACCGAGGTAGCCGGAATTTATCCGATTACACCGTCCAGTCCTATGGCTGACTATGTTGATCAGTGGTCTGCTCAGGGACTTAAAAACATCTTCGGCACAACCGTAAATGTTGCCGAAATGCAGTCCGAGGCGGGTGCCGCAGGTACGGTACACGGCTCTTTGGCGGCGGGTGCTTTAACCACCACCTTCACCGCTTCTCAGGGACTTTTACTTATGATCCCGAACATGTATAAAATCGCGGGCGAATTACTCCCCTGCGTTTTCCATGTATCGGCTCGCTGCGTGGCTTCTCACGCGCTTAACATCTTCGGCGACCACTCCGATGTTTACGCCTGCCGCCAGACAGGCTTTGCAATGCTCGCCGAGACCAACCCGCAGGAGGTTATGGACTTAGCTCCCGTAGCTCACCTTGCGTCTATTGAGGGCAGAGTTCCGTTTATCAACTTCTTCGACGGCTTCCGCACCTCTCACGAAATTCAGAAGATTCAGGTTTGGGATTACGAGGATCTTAAGGAAATGTGCGATATGGACGCGGTTGAGGCGTTCAGAAAGCGCGCTCTTAACCCCGAGCACCCCGTAATGCGCGGCTCTCACGAAAACGGAGACATCTTCTTCCAGCACCGCGAGGCTTGCAACAAGTACTATGACGCTATGCCCGCAATTGTTGAGAAGTATATGGACAAGATCAACAGCAAGATCGGCACTGATTACAAGCTGTTCAACTACTACGGCGCACCCGACGCTGAAAAGGTTATCATCGCTATGGGCTCTATCTGCGACGTTGCAGAGGAGGTTATCGACTACTTAACCGCTAAGGGTGAAAAGGTAGGTCTTGTTAAGGTTCGCCTTTACCGTCCCTTCAGCGCGGAAAAATTAGTTGAAGCTATCCCCGCTACCGCTAAGAAGATTGCTGTTCTTGACAGAACTAAGGAACCCGGCGCATTGGGCGAGCCGCTTTACCTCGACGTTGTTGCCGCTCTTGCCGCGACAGGCAGAAAGGTTGACGCGGTTGTTGGCGGACGTTACGGCTTAGGCTCTAAGGACACACCGCCCTCAAGCATCTTCGCTGTATATAAGGAGCTTAGCAAGGACGCTCCTAAGCACAACTTCACTCTCGGTATCACCGATGACGTTACCGATCTTTCACTCGCTGAGGAGCCCGCTCCGAACACCGCGGCAGAGGGTACTATCGAGTGTAAGTTCTGGGGTCTCGGCGGCGACGGTACAGTTGGCGCTAACAAGGACTCTATCAAGATTATCGGCGACCATACCGACAAGTATGTTCAGGCTTACTTCCAGTATGACTCCAAGAAGACCGGCGGCGTGACCATCAGCCACCTGCGCTTCGGCGACAAGCCCATCCGCAGCCCCTACTACATCAACAAGGCCGACTTCGTGGCCTGCCACGTGCCCGCCTACATCACCAAGGGCTTCCCCATCGTCCGTGACGTGAAGCCCGGCGGCACCTTCCTCATCAACTGCCAGTGGAGCGACGAGGAGCTGGGCCACCATCTGGACGCCGCCTCCAAGCGCTACATCGCCAACAACAACATCCAGGTCTACACCATCAACGCCATCGACCTGGCCAAGGAAATCGGCATGGGCAAGCGCACCAACACCATCCTGCAGTCCGCCTTCTTCTCCCTGGCAAAGGTTATGAGCGCTGAGGACGCCATCAAGTACATGAAGGACGCCGCCGAGCATTCCTACCTGAAGAAGGGCCGCGACGTTGTTGAGAAGAACTGGAACGCCATCGACGCTGGCGCTACCGCCTACACCAAGATCGATGTTCCCGCTTCCTGGGCCACCGCCGAGGACAACAAGCCCGAGACCGTTCTGGAAGGCCGCGAGGACACCGTCAAGGTTGTCAAGACCATCCTGAACCCCATCGGCAAGATGGACGGCT
>JBJEOE010000004.1:0-28643 GCA_051880555.1 Acutalibacteraceae bacterium | reverse complement strand
ATCGCGCTTATCGTTGTAGGAGGCATCTTCGCATTGAACGCTTTCGGAATCACCGATATCGAGCTTTTCTTTGACGGATGGTGGACGCTGTTTATTATCGTTCCCTGTTTAGTCGGAATTTTCAGCGAAAGAGAAAAGACCGGCAATGTCATAGGGCTTTTAATCGGTGTGTTTCTGTTGCTTTGCTGTCAGAATGTCTTAGGCTTCGATATGCTTTGGAAATTAGCTGTTCCGGCGATTATCGTTATCATCGGTTTAAAACTCATTTTCGGTGCGGTTTTCGGGGACAAGGCAATAAAAATGCTGGAAAGCTCAAAGCAAAACGGTGACAACATCAAAACCGGCTGTGCAACCTTTTCGGGTCAGGATATGAACTTTGACGGTGAAGTATTTGAGGGAGCCGAGTTAAACGCTGTTTTCGGCGGTGTAAAATGCGACCTGCGACACGCAATTATCGAAAAGGACTGCGCTGTTACCGCATCGGCTATATTCGGCGGAATCGATATTTTAGTTCCCGATTATGTAAATGTCAAGGTCAATTCAAATTCCATTTTCGGCGGAGTTTCGGATAAATACCACCGCCCGACCGTTCAGGGCGCCGTGACATTATACATCAATGCGACTTGTATGTTCGGGGGTGTTGAAATCAAATGAACTCGGTTCAAAAGGTAATCAAATACCTCGCCTTTGCCCTTGCGATATTCTTGAGCGTAAGCATTATCGGAGGGCTAATAACAGGACTTACCGGTGTTTCGTATATCCTTTCGGGCAGAGACAACGAAGCCGTCGGTGAAATGCAGGTCTATCCGATTGAGGGAGAGATTTCTTCTCTCTCGGTAGACCTTAGCGGTGCTCAGCTTAAAATACAGACTGCGGATAAATTCTCGGTAGAGAGCAATCACAATTATATTTCGGTAAAGGCAGAGAACGGCAAGCTTAGGGTTTACGAAACGAAAAAGATGTTTTCTGTTTATCCGAAAGGCGCAACGGTTATATTGAATATTCCCGAAAATTTCGTTTTTGATGATGCAACCGTTGATACAGGCGCGGGTAGGGTTGAAATCGGCGCTCTTTCTGCGGATATTTTAAAGCTATCCCTCGGCGCAGGAAAAGCGGAAATAAATAATATTACGGCTGACTCCCGTGCCGATATTGACGGCGGTGCAGGAGAGCTTACCATAGACGGTGGAAAGCTTTGCAACTTGAATTTAGATATGGGTGTTGGGAAGCTAACACTTAAAAGCCGTATCGAGGGGAAAAGTGACCTTGATTACGGCGTTGGCGAAACAAATCTCACCCTTTTGGGAAGCCGTGAGGACTACAAAATTGAAATTGATAAAGGAATAGGCGAAGCAAGATTAGCCGGAAAAAGTATGAATGACGACTCCGTTTACGGCCGGGGCGAGAACAGAATTGAAATCGACGGCGGTATCGGAGCAATAAGAATTGAATTTTCTGAGGACGAAATTCAAAAAGGGTTTTAAGAAAATCGGAAACTATCAATATTTTTGATGAAAATCCGCTTCGCATGAAAATGTCCTTTCGCTCGTTCATATTCGCACCTCCTGAGAGGAGTATACTCCTCCCGGCGGCGCTTCGCCAGAATTGTACATTTTGAGTTGGCGTTTTTGTGCATTTTCAGTTTAGCATTTATATTTAGAATAAAATGCGGAAGAAAAAATACTTTATGAACAAGCCACCGTTCAAGGTTTTCCTTCGCCTGTATATTAATTCGGATTCAGAGAAAAGTAAAGTCATTTTTACGGTCAAAAATTGAACCGCATAAACAAAGAAATGCCAAAATGTATATATTTTCAAAAATTACAGGAAAAATTCTTGAAGTATAATGTATTATCGTGTTATAATTAATGACAAATACCAACGATATTGCGGGGAAAAATTTAAATGGACAGTAAAGCGGACTTAAAAATACGAAACAAAAAGAAAATCTTGGCGTCAGTCAGGGAAAACGGCGAAATTTCAAAACGCGATTTACAGAGAATACTCGGTTTAAGCTGGAGCACGGTTTCACAGCTTACCTCGGAATTAACAGACGAAAAGTATTTGTGCGTCAGCGGTAAGCGTAATATGGGAGTGGGCAGATGCCCTGAAATGCTGACGGTAAATCCCAAAAGCCATCTTATTATAGGTGTGGACGTCAATATTGCGTTTATTAGGATTGCAATAGGCGACCTGACGGCTAAAATTATCAGCAAAAAGACCTTTCCGTTAGTCAGAACCTATGATGAGGTGATGGAAAAGATTATTTTTACAATTGACAGTATGATGGCGTTTTACGGGAAAGAGAATATTGCGGCGCTTGCGTTTGCAGCTCAGGGATATGTTGATATAAACACAGGTACATCGACCTGTATTTATGATATTGAAAATTGGCGCAATGTTCCGCTCAAACAAATATTTGAGGAAAAATACGGTTTGCCTGTTACCGTGGTTCACGATAATTTCGCGGTTATGAAGGCGGAAAGCGTGCTTGGGAACACGGTTAAAAATTCTTCAAACGCAATGCTCGTTTATTATTCTAAAAACATTGGTGTAAACGCCTCGTTTTTGATGAACGGCGAGATTTATTTAGGATATAACGGAGCCTCGGGCGAAGTAGGTCTTTCGCTTGTGCCGTCATTCAAAAATTCAGAGCCTGTTATATTGGAACGCTGTGTAACCGAAGATAATATTTTGTCTGAATTTATTGAAGATCACCCTGAAAGCGGTGTTAACACCTTTGAGGAGCTGCTCGAAAAGGCAAAAAGCGGGGAAGAGGAGCCATTAAATGCGTTTAAGCTGTTCGGAAAGCGGCTCGGAGCGGCGGTTTCTAACTGCATTAACGTATTAAATCCCGAAATTGTTGTTTTGGCGGGAATAGATTCGGAGTATTCCTATTTGTATAAGGAGGAGCTGTTATCGGTTATCAGGAAATACTCAGGCTCTGCTTCAAGGAAGATTATTTTGTCCAAGAACAATGACGATTTTACAGTAATAGGTGCAATTTTAACAGCCGTTCAAAAATATTGCGAATAAGAATTTTAAAAGAGTGTATAAATTTTCATAAGAAATTTTTGAAAACGTATTGACAATTAGGGCAAAATGTAGTAATATGAATATACACAATTATATCGATAAAAGATATAATATTGCAAAAATACCAATTTCTTCTAAAATACAATGGAGGTATGGTCTATGAAATTGTGGAAAAGAGGCGTTTGTTGCTGTCTTGCTTTTGCAATATTGCTTGCGGGACTTCCTTTGGCAATACTTTCGGCGGCTCAAACACCGGATAAGCGTTATGTTATTTTTGACGCTAATCCGCGAAATGTTTCCGAAACAGATGGGGCTGACGCTTATCCGTCGGGCACCGATTATTCATGGTCATTTGGTAAGGACAGAATATGCGGTACAAGCAGCATAAAGTATGAGGGTGAAGAAACACCCTGCTATGTGCTTGACTTTGATTCTGCATCTGACCATGATAAGGTTCTTATCGAAAACGGTTTTATGTGTAATAACGGCGGTTCAAACGCAATAGCGGGAAAAATATCATCGGGGTATATGGGGTGGCTTCAGTATCCCGAAATCCTGCGTGCGATAAAGGATTATGTATATGTGTCGTATGATGTTTATGTTGAAGACGCACAGGGACGGGATATTACATTGACCGTATCGCCTATGCATCAGTATATGGACCCTTGGGAGAAAAATCCCCAGAGCAACTGCGGTGTTTTTGACAGATTTAATGTAATCGAAAAGAACGAATGGATTTCGCGTTCGGTTCAAATCAACAGCATTGCAGACGCGGCGGAAACGGCGGACAGGTGGACGCAGGGCGACGTATTTTTTCAGGTATCGGGTCTTGACGGCGCGGCGCTTACCGTTAAAATTCGCAATTTCCGTTTGGAGATTAAGGAAAGCGACCATGAAAATATCAATACCGCTCTGTCAGAGGTAGCAAACATAGACAAGAAAAAGAATTTTACTACATATTTTTGGAGTGAAAACAATCCTCTTCCCGATTTGCCAAAGACTTCGGGCGGTAAAAACGATTATTTTGCGATACTTGCGGCGTTTGACGGGGAAAGCGAATACAGTTCAAATATTATTACCAGCTCTATTGTTAACGCCTGCGAGGATCCGAACGGAAGCGTTTTACTGTCAAAGACATATGAAAAATCAGGCAACAAGGTTACAGTGACGGTAGCTCCCAATGACGGCTATAAGCTTGAAAGGCTTACCGTTAAGGACGCGGACGGCAACAACGTTGCGGCGAAGCGTACGGGAATTAATACATTTGATTTTATAATGCCGACCTCTAAGGTCACGGTTTCCGCGGTATTTACCGAAGATGATAATACCGATGACATAAACTATGTGATTTGGGACGCGAACGCCGACCGCTTTATCGGCAAGGATGATATTATTTACACTAATCCTTCAGAGTCCTACCTATGGTTTAATAAGCAGACGGTAGGTACTGTAACCGCTGTTGACGATGATAAATCCTATTATGAAATTGTGTTCAATAAAAACGGCGCGGTAAACGGCAACGGTGAGGGCGGCACCGCCGTGATTAAATCGGGAGCCGGCTCTTTTTCAGGGGTTCCTTGGCTTTCGGATATTAATATGACAAAAGCGCTGCTTCCGTATCTTGCAATGAGCTTTGAGGCGCGCCGAACCGACAGCGGTGACGCAAACCCGCAATATAAAGTGGGTATGGCTCCTGTGTGGGCGGAATACGGTGATGCGCAGTTCGGAATTATCGGTAAGGACGACCCGCTTAATAGCGACAGGAACAACTGGCACACCTACACCTTTTCAAACCTTGACCCTGATACCGCCGAAAATGTATGTGACGAGATATTCGGGCACTGGGCGGACGGACTGTTCCGAATAGGAGCGGAAAGCGATAACGCGGCGGATCAGCCGAGTAACGAAAACCCTGTGACGGTGGGTATACGCGGAATGAGCCTTGTACTTCGCGAGTCCTACAGACTTGAAATCAATCAGTACTTGGCCGACAGCGGCTATACACCTAACGGCAGCTACGATTGGAACGCGGCGTGCGAATCAGTAGGTGAGGACGCGAACGGAAACAAGGATTACTTTGAACTGCTTGCAGCCTTTGACGTTCATAGTGCGTACAGCAGCAATTATTCGGATCATACCGTAACAAACGGTACTGAGCCTTGCGAGGGCGGAAGAATTACCTTAAGCAAAAGAATTGCAAAGCCGAATATGCAGATAACTGTTAATCTTAATATAGCCGAAGGTTACCGCTTAAGTCAGATATTTATAGTAAAATCGGACGGAAGCCGTACAGCGGTAGACGATGTGCGTGGTGACAAGGCGTATTTCAATATGCCCGACGACGATATAACCGTAACGGCATCCTTTGTAAAGAAAAGCGATAAAATGCAGGTCTTATTCCAAGCGGAGCCGATTACTGCGGAGCATATGGAAACCCCGCCTGCTTTTTCGGGCGAGACCGAGATTGTATCGGCAGATGGCAAGTGCGCCGCGTGGAAGTTCACCTTTGGCGAAAATATCGGAAATATTACTGTTTACGGAAATTCCAACAGACTGTATACCGATATTTCAAATGACAGTGAGCTTACGTTTTTTGCAAAATCCGATTCAGCCGCCGAACGAAAGCTTGAAATTCTTTCCTCGGACGGCAGTGCGATAAAAACCGTCACGCTAAGCAATAAATGGAGCTTCTACCGAGTACAGGTAAGCAGTCTCTTTGAAAAAGCGCCTGACCGAATCACATTCCGTTTGAAGGATGCGGCGAAGGACGACGTTGTTTATATTTCGCAATGTGAAATATGGAGCAAATCTACCGCTCAAAAGAGCTTTACCGAGCTTTTTGAGGAGGCATGGGATATAAGCGATTACACGATGGGAGAATCGCACAAGCAGATAGGAATTATAGGCGACCCCGACGGAGACGTTAGCCCGTGGGAGGAAATATATGACGAAAACGAAAAGAGCAAGGTAGGCTGGTCGCTGGCTTGGTTTGAGCAGTTTAAGGGTGAATCGCCTTGGTTTATCGGTTTTAAATCGGAAAATTTCGGTGATGAGTATTCTCTCGGCTTTTACCATCGTAATGACCATACCTTAGCACAGGACGATATGAGCGAATGGATGGAAACAGGGTATCTTGAGTTTTATATCAAGTCAGAAACCGACGGTCTGTGTATACCGTTTAATGTGGAATCTACGGGTAATTCCCGCAAGTTAATTCCGCTTAAGGTTGTGTATCACGCTGATAAGGCGCGACCCGACGGATATATGAAGGTTCAGATTCCGCTTTCGTATCTGTATGCTATGGGGCTTGATTTAAGTAAAATACAGTATATACAGATTCGCGGTATTCAAGAGGTAAATGACGATATTTATCTTTCTGCCTTCCGCTTCTATTCCAATTTAGCACCCGATGAGCCCGATCCCGTAGTTGAACCCGAGGAAACCGTAATATATTCCTTCCAGATAGATGAAAAGCTGTTTAAAGGCAGCGTCGATCATAAAAATCTCACAGTTACCGTTCCGTACGGAACCTACCTGTGGGAGCTGCTGGCAGGTCTTAGATTTGACGCGCTTGATATGAGCGTTATGGTTAAGGACGCGGACGGACGTTCACAAACCGAAGATGTGATTCTGACTGCGGATATGACATTAACCCTTATGCAGGACGGATATATTGTAGACGAATACAAAATTGTAATAATCGGCGAGCCTTACGATAATCCGTTAAACGTTTCGCAAGAAGGCAATACAAATCTCAGCAATAACAAAAATCTAAATTCCAATTCGGACGGTAACTCCGCTGATGATGAAACCGAAACACAAACGGTTATTATCAAAAAGAAGCGTGTTGTAAAGAAACCGGGGACTTCGGCAGAGGAAGGCTTTAACTTTGTTCCGATAGTTATTGCGGTTTGTGCAGTTGTTGCGGTTGCCGCCGTGATACTTGTTATTTTAGTTATTAATAAAAAGAAGAAAAATCAGAATAGGAGTGGTTTGAAATGAAAATTTTAAGAAAAACCTTTGCAGTAGTATCGGTGCTTGCAATTGTTGCAGGCTGCGTCGGCTGTAATAAAAACCCGTCGGGCGATACAAGCAGCGAATACTGGGTTTACGAATCCGAGGTTGTTACCGTTGGAAAGGATAAGGACAATTCCTCCGTGGCTGATAACTCCTCTTCGGGCGCGACTTCTTCGTCAGGTACGGTTTCGGGCAATTCTTCGACTACTTCGTCAGGCTCTATTGCAGGTCAGAATTTGACAAGCAAATATAAAAACCTAAAGGGCAGAAAGATTACGGTTGTCGGCTGGTGGGACGCGACACAGGCGGGAACCGAGGAGGATAAGCTGATTTTAGAGGTAGAAAAGCTCTTTAATTGCGATATGGTAGAGAAAAAGCTTACCGACTATAAGCCGCTTTATACCTCAATACTGTCGGGCAATCCTATATGCGACCTTTTTGTACCGAGAGACACCGATGCTCTCTCGCTTGCAAATAAGAATATGCTTACTGCGCTTGATACTGTTTCCACCTTTGACAGTAAAGACAGCATCTGGAATCCCGCGGCATTAGCAGAGTCCACCCTAAACGGTCATATTTACGGTATGACCGCGCAGGCTTCCCGCCGTGATATGCTTGTATATAACAAGGATATGTTTACACAGAACGGCTGGACAGATCTTTACACCCTAAGCCAGCAGGGAAAGCTTACCTGGGATTCAATTTATGATGTTATAACAAAGGCAGCTAAGGTCGACGCGGGCGGAAACGTTCTGCGCTACGGCTTAGCTCCGAAATATGATTTAGGCGGTCTTGCGGAGCTTCTTATTAATATGAACGGAGTAGCTATTATCAGCCGTGAAGGCGACACAAAGACGCTTAAAAACACGCTTACCAGTGCTCCTGCGGTAAACGCTTTGCAGACACTGAGAAAATGGAACGCCGAAAACGGATATATGTATGACTGCACCAAATATTCCTGGACAGAGGGCGTGAATGTCTTCAAGGAAGGCAAGGCGGCAATGGCAATCGTAGACGAAAGCCAGATGACCACACTTAAAACCGCAAACTTTACCGTCGGTGCTGTCGTTTTCCCGCACGGACCTGACACAACAAAGCAGACCGTTTCCTACACTTCCTCAGCAACAGTAATGCCCGCGGGGGTAAAGGATCCCGAGGACGTAATGCTCTTCTGGTCGGTAAGAGAGGCGTACAATGTCCAGAACAGAAAGCAATCCATATTTGATACATTAAGCGACCCGAGCGTTAAAGCAACCTATGACGCTATAGAAAAGCACCTTTGGAATAGAGAGTATACCCGCGATTTTGCCATTGCCTGTGATATTGATACAGAGGACTTCCGTAAGGTTGCGGCGGGCAGTAAGACTCCGCAGGAGGCTATTCAGTCGGTTCAGAATGTTATTGACGGTAAAATCAAGGATTTCTGGAAATAAACGCGGAGGAAATGCAATGAATAAATATTTAAAGCTTACCGCTTCATTTTTAAGCTTAATTCTATTATTCTCGCTCTGCGGCTGCGGTGATGAGCGGCAGACTGCCTCCAAATCGAAAAAAAACACGTCTTCAAATACAAGCTCTATATCGGAAATAAGCGGGCAGGATACTTCCTCTGACGAGGAGGTATCCTCCGCACAGAGTACACAGCAGATAAGCTCAGATATATCCTATACGCCGAGTGACACAGCGAGCTCTGGCGTTACGTCGGTTGAGTCTAAGGCTATGACGGCGGCTCAGGGAGAGAATTATCTGGTGTTAAGACCAAAGCAAAATCACCCCGGCGTTGCCGAAATGGACGCGACATATGAGTTTATCTTAACCGATAAGCTGGGCAACAATATTCTTGACGGAAATTATACGCTTAGCGCAAACGACAGCTCCGCAAAGATAAACGGAAATAAGATTACTGTTCCGTGGGCGCTTCGCAAATCGGGCAAGGCGCTTACCGTGACGGCGACCCTTAAAAGCGACAAACTTAAAAAGGGAGCATATACCTTTAATTTTAAGCAGTATACCGATAATCCTACCTTTTTTGACGATTTTAACACGCTTAATACCGATGTCTGGATTCCTGCGAGCGATAAAGATGTTATGGGTGTTGTTGAAAACGGAAATCTTGTATTCACGGTAAACGGCGAGGGTCAGGCACGCTATGAAATGATGACCAAGGAGTTCAAGCAGGCTTACGGTTGTTTTACGGCGCGTATCGATATGCCGAAAAACGGTAACGGAAACGCCGCCTTCTGGATGATGACAACCGACGGCGACCGTTACATTAAAAACCCTGCAATGCCTTCTCAAAGCAACGGTGAAATAGATGTTGTCGAGTTTTTCGGGACCTGGAAAAACCGCTGGTCGGCGGCGCTTCACTGGTTCGCGTGGAATCCGAACTACATTTGCTCCTCGGGCGACGATAAGCTTCCTGCCGAGGATATTCAAAAGGGTTATCATAACTTTTCGGCTGTTTGGACCGACAGCGCGATTTATTGGTATTATGACGGCGAACTGGCGCGCGTTTATGAGGGCGACGGGGTTGCAAAAGGCTCTGCGGGAATGAGACTGCTTATACAGCTGGCTCCCGAATATAAGGACGGCTGGGGAGGAACCTACGATCCTACGGATTATCCATATCAAATGAAAACTGATTATATAAAGGCATATCAGTTTAAGTAATCGGATTTTAATATTTGAGGTGTAAATGCTATGAGATTTGCAAATCGGAAAAGTAAAAGTGTGTTAGCGACAAGGCGCGACAACAAGGGGTATCTTTATGTAGCTCCCTTTGCTTTGGGATTTATTTTCCTTGTGCTTTTTCCGATGATACAATCTTTTATTTACAGCTTTAACGATCTTTTATTCGACGGACAGGTGCATCTGAACTTTTCAGGGCTTGCAAATTACCGACGCGCCCTCTTTGAAGATGTAGAGTACCGACAGCTGCTCCTGTCCGCGGTTAGGGACATGGCGCTCTCGGTTCCCGTTATTTTGGTTTTCAGTATGATAGTCGCCGTATTCCTAAACAAAAATTTCCCCGGGCGCGCGGTTTTTCAGATAATATTTTTTATCCCTGTAATAGTTTCATCGGGGATAATACCCGAGCTTTTTGAAAACGACCTTGTCCGCACAGCAATAGTAAGCGCTCCCACGGTCTCTGAAGAAGCCGTCAGCTCCTTTGATACCTCGAGTATGAGCGCGCTGCTTATAAGTCTTAATATTCCCGTGGCTTTGGTCAACTATATTATGCAGGCGATAGGAAATATTCTCGAAATTGTAAATTCCTCGGGTATTCAGATTTTGGTGTTTACAATGGGGCTTAAGTCGATTTCGCCCTCGCTCTACGAGGCGTCGTCTATTGAGGGTGCGACCGCGTGGGAGAGCTTTTGGAAAATAACCTTACCTATGATTTTGCCGCAATTCGTCGTTAATCTTACATATACGGTTATAGATTCTTTTGTAAACAACAACAATGAAATTATGCAAAGCATAAACGCCTACAACTATTCTAAGTTTGACTTCGGTTACGCCGCGTCGCTCGCGTGGATGTATTTTGCGATTATTCTGGTTATTCTCGGAGTTTTTGTCGGGCTTGTGAATCTGTTTTCACGGCATTATAAGTGAGGGGGAGTAAACGATGAAAATTAAACAATTGAAAAATGTACCCTCTGTCTTATTCCGTTATTTTATACTTATAGGACTTAGCTTTTTAATCCTTTATCCTATTTTTGTTACCGTAATGATTTCGCTTATGCAGACCTCGGATTTTACCAATTCCGCAGTACGGTATTTATCCCTTTCACCCACCCTTGAAAACTATAAAACGGCGGCTATCTTTCTGCAATACGGGCAGACCCTTCTGCGTTCCCTTGCGCTTAATATACCGCTGTGCCTTTTGGAAATTGTGTCGTGTATGCTTGTGGCATACGGCTTTGCCCGTTTTAAATTTAAGGGAAACGGGATTTTATTCGGCTGCGTCATTATGACGCTCCTTATTCCGAGCAGTATTTATTTCACGCCGTTTTACCTTTCCTTGCAGGATTACGGTCCCTTTCATTGGAATCTCTTGGGCACTCCGCTTCCCTTATTTTTAATGTCGGTTTGTGCTCTGGGAGTTAAAAACGGCTTGGTTATTTATATATTAAGACAGCATTTTAAGGCGTACCCCAAGGAGCTTGAGGAAGCCGCCGAAATAGACGGCGCGGGTAGCTTTCGCGTATTTGTTTCCATAATGCTACCGGGTGCTATGTCGATTGCCGCAACCTGTTTTTTGTTTATATTTGTTTTCCGCTGGACCGATCCTACACATACCAACATTTTTCTTCCCGACACCGAGTTTATATGGACGCGCCTTTCAAATATCCAGACCGATATGTCCCTCTTACCGGGTGTAGAACAATCGGATTTTTATTTCAGGTCGATTCTTAAAAACACAAGCATTGTTTTATATGCCATACCTCTTGTTGTTCTGTTTATTTTCACAAAGCGCAGTCTTGTTGAAAGCGTTGAAACAAGCGGACTTGTCGGCTGATACGGAGGAAACGCGATGACTAAGAAAAAAAGAGTTATATCTGTCACGGCGGTCATTCTGGCAATAGCGGCGGTTATAACCTACATTAATTTTCCTAAAAAAGATAAAACAGTAAGCGCCGTTCAAAGCGTAGACGAGCTGTATGAAAAGATAGTCTATAAGAAAAGTGAAAGCAATTATGACGCTTATTTGAAGGATAATTCTACCCTTGAAGTCATAAAAGAAAAAATCACTTTTTCAGCAGGGAAGGCTTATACGGCGGGAGATACCTTCACCGCAGTATTTGATGCGGAAAAGGGCTTGTATGAAATTGAGCTTAATTACCGCGCCGATAAAAGCGGCTCTTCCGCGCCTGAAATTACCGTTCTTTTGGACGGTGAGATTCCCTATAACGAGGCGTCCGGGATTTCTTTGCCACTTTATTATGAGAGCGGAGTGCCCGAGACGGACGAGCGCGGTAATCAGTACACACCCGAGCTTTCTCTTTCTACGGCGGAAATAACCGCAAGGCTTTACGACGCCACAGGCTACCACAGACAAGCGCTTGCATTTGCGGCGAGGGACGGAAAGAACACACTTTCTATTCGGTTTGATGAGGGCGGTGCGGAGCTCCTAAGCGTTGCTATTATTCCAAAGGACAGTACCGAAGATGTTAAGTCAAACGAAAGCGCGGAAGACGAAGCCTCTGCCTTTAAGGTTCCGGCGGAATATCCGCTTTACCGCAGTGATACCTCTGTTGCGGAGGTATGCGACCGCACCTCTTCGGCGACGGAGCCTGCCTTTGACGGTATTCAGGTATGGAACGCCTTGGGCGGAAACGGTTGGTCACGCATAGGTCAAAGGGTTGTATGGCAGTTTGAGGTCAAAAAGAGCGGCAACTATTCCTTTGCCGTGCGCTACCGTCAGAATTACCTGAGCGGCAGGGCTTCACACAGAACACTTTTGATAGACGGCAAGGTACCAGACCAAACGCTTGCCGATTTGAGATTTGATTACGATAAGGATTGGCAGATTTTAAATCCGCGGGAAGGGGACGGAACCCCCGTCACGGTTTATCTTGAAGAGGGAATACACACTATTTCGCTTGATGTCACCTTGGGAGAGGATTCCGAGATAGTCAATTTGGCACAGCAGGCGCTTTATGAGCTTAACGCAATTTACCGCAAGCTGATTATGCAGACGGGCGCTAATCCCGATAAATACCGTGATTACCAGATTGAAAAGAAAATGCCCGATGTGCTTGAGGTTATGAAAAGCGAAACAGAGGTCTTGGAGGGGATTTTCAGTCTTTTATATGGTCAAAGCTCAGGCGAGGATTCCGCCTCTATCACCAAGCTTATCTGGCAGTTAAAGGAATTTTTAAAGGAACCCGAGTCAATTCCCGCGTCAATGTCGGTTTTCCAGAGCAATATTACAGCTTTTGGCTCTTGGTTACAGGAAAAAACCTCTCAGCCGCTTTGTATAGATTATTTTGAATTTTTGCCTGCTAATCAAAGTCCATCTAAAGCAAACAACGGCTTTTTGTCCCGCCTTTCTTTCTCTGCAAAACAGTTTTTAAGCTCCTTTGCAGAGGATTACGGCGTAATCGGCTCGGTTTACTCCTCGGACGAGGCAATGACAGTATGGCTTACGCAGGGACGTGATCAATACCAAATTTTAAAGGGACAAATTGACAACGGCTTTACCGCTAAAACAGGTATTCCCGTTAACCTGAAGCTTGTCGCGGGAGGACTTCTTGAATCGATTTCCGCAGGTATAGCCCCTGACGTTTATTTGTTCGGCAGTGAAACCGACCCTGTAAACTTTGCCTCGCGCGGAGCGCTTGTTAACTTAAGCGATTTCGACGATTACGAAACGGTTTCAAAGCGCTTTAGTGAGGGTGCGCTTGTTCCGTTCCGATACAGCGACGCTTCATACGCTCTTCCTGTTACCCAAACCTTTTTAATGATGTATGTAAGGGAAGACGTTTTTGAAGAGCTGGGCTTTGAAATCCCGAAAACCTGGGAAGAGGTTTACCGCATTTTGCCGTTCTTACAGCAGAACAATATGGAATTCGGTTTCCCGGTTCCGTCCAATGCTAATGTATACAGCTTTGCGCTGATCCTTTTCCAAAATCAGCGGGAGCTTTACAGAGACGGCGGAAAAACCGTTATGCTTGATACCGACGAGGCGTTGGACGCCTTTGACAGCTGGACTAAGCTTTATACCGATTATTCCTGCATTGTTGATTATAACTTTGTAAACCGTTTCAGAATCGGAGATATTCCGATAGGAATTGCCGATTTCACCGTTTATAACACGCTTCAGGTCTCCGCGCCCGAAATTAACGGAATGTGGAATATGTATCCTGTTCCGTCGGGCGAGAATACAGACGGCTGCGGATACAGTGTAAGCGCCGTCAGCTCCGCGTTTATATTAAATCAGAGCGAGCGACCCGACGAGGCGTGGGAGTTTTTGAAATGGTTTACAGACGAGGAGGAGCAGTACGACTACGCCATGGCGATAGAAAATCTGCAGGGCGCGTCGGCAAGGTTCAGCACCGCAAATGTTGCGGCGTTTAACCGACTTTCCTTTAAAAAATCCACCCTACAGCAGATAAATGTTCAGCGCGATAAGGCTGTCGGAGTACAGCAGGTTCCGGGCGGATATTTCCTGTCAAGACATATAGACAATATTTACCGCGCGGTAAAGAACGACGGCGACGATGTGCGTCAGACGGTTCTTGAATATACCGATGTTATTAACGCGGAGCTTACAAGAAAACGAAAAGAATTCGGATTGGAGACGGCGGAATGAAAAATTTTTTTAAGACGATACGCAAGAACAAGTTTTGCTATCTTTATTTAGCTCCGTTCTTCATTCTTTTCGGAATTTTTGTAATAGCTCCCGTGGTTATGGCGATTATATTAAGCTTTACAAGCTACAACCTTACTCAGCCGCCGCAGTTCGTCGGCATTGCAAATTACACTGCCCTTTTCTTCTCGGATACCGTTTTTACAAAAGCGACGGTTAACACGCTTACTATGGCTATAGTAGTAGGACCCTTCAGCTATATCGGTGCGTTGATTCTCGCGTGGGCGCTTAATGAGCTGTCGCCAAAGCTTAGGACCGCGCTTGTCTTCTTCATTTACGCTCCGTCGATTTCGGGAAACGCCTTTATCATCTGGCAGCTCCTTTTTTCGGGAGACCAGTTCGGATATATCAACTCTCTCCTTCTTAACTGGGGCTTTATCTCCGAGCCGATATACTTCCTGTTCGACACCAAATATATGATGACGGTGGTAATCATCGTTACTATGTGGATGAGTATGGGCACGCAGTTTCTTTCCTTTGTTGCGGGACTTCAAGGGCTTGACCACGCGCTTTTTGAGGCGGGCTGTATTGACGGTATAAGAAACCGCTGGCAGGAGCTTTGGTTTATAACCCTGCCGCAGTTAAAGCCTCAGCTGATGTTCGGTGCGGTTATGTCGATTACAGGCGCGTTTACGGTAGGCAATGTCGGTGCAATGCTTTGCGGAAATCCGAGCACTGAATACGCCGTTCATACCCTTGTAAATCATATGACCGATTACGCTACTGTAAAATATGAGTTCGGCTATGCCTGCGCTATTGCGACGCTCTTGTTTTTGGCTATGATAGTCTGCAACGAGCTTATAAAGCTCTTACTTAAAAATGTAGGAAGGTGAGGAAGCTATGAAAAGTAAGGTCGGCGCTAAGGCGTACCGAAGCATCGGCGGAAATATAGGAACATTTATTTTCCTGCTTATTATCGCCCTGTTTATGCTTCTGCCGCTGGTGTTTGTTGTGTCAAGCGCTTTTAAACCGTTAAGCGAGCTGTTTATCTTCCCGCCTAAGCTTTTTCCGATGAATCCTACGCTTGATAATTTTAAGGATTTATCCTCGCTTCTCGGCGATTCGTGGCTGCCTTTTTCAAGGTATGTTTTCAATTCGCTTGCAGTCACGGTAATAGGCACTTTCGGAAATATAATCTTTTCCTCTATGGCGGCATACGTGCTTTCAAAGCACGATTTTCCGGGTAAAAATATTCTGTTTCATACGGTTGTTCTTTCTCTTTTGTTTTCAACGGTAGTTACGGGTATACCGAATTATATTATTATCACAAAGCTTCATATGATAAACACGGTCTGGGCGCTGATTTTGCCGCTCCTTCCGTCCTCCTTGGGTCTGTTTTTAATGAAGCAGTTTATGGATCAGATGATTCCCGATACTTTGCTTGAGGCGGCTCGGCTTGACGGAGCGGGCGAGAACCGCATATTTTTCAGCATTTGTCTGCCCCTTGTAAAGCCTGCGATAATGACTTTGCTTATTTATTCCTTTCAGGGAATCTGGAACAGCACGGGTGGCAGTTACATATTTGATGAAAAATTAAAGACTCTGCCCACTGCGCTTAACAATATTATTACAAGCGGTATATCAAGAACGGGCGTTTCCTCGGCGGTTTCGTTGCTGCTTATTTTGCCGCCTATCGCGGTCTTCCTGTTCGCGCAGTCAAACGTATTGCAGACGATGGCGACCTCGGGTATGAAGGATTGAGGTGCATTCAATGAAGCTTTACAAAAAAACAGCGTTATTTTTAGGAATGCTTTTACTTATTGCCGCGGCTTTTCCCTTTGCCGCATCGGCATATTACGATTCCTCACTTGATTCATACTCCTACTTCGGAAAGGAAACTGTAACTTCGGCACCCGCGGCATATTCCTTTGACAGGGAGATAAGCGTTAAAACGCTTGGCGTTGTCGGTGCTTGTGAAATATCCGATATTAAATACAGTGCAGGACAGTTTTATCTTTTGGATAAAGCGGGCGGACGGGTTATTATTCTCTCGGATACGGGTGAACTTAAGAAGGTAATTGCGGACAATATCGGACTTTCCGCGCCCGAGGGCTTTTTCGTTTCTCAAAACGGGTCTGTTTATATCGCCGATACAGAAAACGGTCGCATAGTTAAAACCGACGCGGACGGTCAGCTGACAGCGGTTGTTTCAGCCCCCGATTCAAAGGTGACGCTTTCAGACTCGGCGTTTGTTCCGATAAAGATTTCGGTTGACAGTGCAGAACGCCTTTATGTGCTTTCAAGAGACGACACCAACGGAATTTATCAGCTCGGTCTTGACGGCTCTTTTTACGGCTTTTACGGCTCTGTTCCCGTAGTGCCGAGCTTTTCAGAGTTGCTTTGGCGCACCGTTTCAACAAAGGAACAGCTTTCAAAAATGCTCCTTTTTATTCCTACGGAATACAGCGGTATGGATATTGATGAGGAAGGCTTTATATATACCACCGTCTCAACCAATACCGACAGCGAGATGCGCAGCTTTCTTTCAAGCAAAAGCAAGCAGTTAGCTCCCGTAAGACGGCTTAACCCAAAGGGGAGCGATGTTCTGCTTAGAAACGGTAATATTCCTCCTATGGGGGATGTGCTTTTTGACGATACGGTTACAAGAGAAACAATGGCGTCAAAGCTTACCGAAATTGCCGTTTACAAGGACGGTATTTACAGCGTTTTAGACAGCACGCGGTGCCGTGTTTTCACCTATGATAAGGACGGTAACCTGCTGTTTGAATTCGGCAAAAAGGGAGACGATATTTCCGATTTAGGCACACCTGAGGCGCTTTGCTATTACGGGGACAATATCGCCGTGCTTGATGCGAAAAGCGGTTCTGTCAAGCTCTTCAAAAGAAATGAATACGCCGCGGCGATAGTAACAGCTGCGGTTTGTGAAAAATCGGGAGACTATGAAGGCTCAGCGGCGGCGTGGAACGACGTTCTTTCGCTTAACTCGGGTTGTCAGATAGCATACAGCGGAAAGGCGCGTCAGGCGTTAAGGGATAAGGACTACCGCACGGCAATGAGGCTTTTCCGATTTGCAGACGATACCGAGGGCTATTCAAAAGCCTTTTCACTCTATCGCAACGAGTTAGGCTCACGCTTTGCGGCACCCGTAATTGCAGGTATTATTTTGGTCGCCGTACTTATTTTCGCCGTAAAGCGGCTTTTAAATAAAAAAACCAAAAAGGCGAAAAAGGAAAGCAAAACGCGCGAGCTTTTAAATAAAGCGGGCTACGGCTTTTATATAATGCGCCATCCGTTCGACGGCTTTTGGGATATGTCCTTTGAAAGCCGAGGAAGTCTCGGCGGAGCGACCGTTATTTTAGCGGCGGTAGTTGTTCTTAATTTGCTTATGCAGGCTGTATCGGGCTACCTTGTTTCGGGGAATAAAGCGGCGACGGATAATCTTCTTCTGCGCGGGTGCGCGGGGATTTTGGTTCCCGCGGCGCTTTGGTGCGTGGCTAACTGGTCGGTCACATCGCTGATGAACGGCTCGGGCAATATGAAACGGATTTATATGTATACCTGCTATTCGCTTACTCCTCTGCTTTTGTTTATGCCTGCTTTGATAATTATAAGCAATGTTATTACTCTGGACGAAGCGGCGCTTTACAGCATTTTAACAATGCTTATGTATATCTGGATGGCGTTTTTGATCTTTGCGGGAACCGCCGTGGTGCATCAGTATTCAAGCGGAAAAACCCTGCTTGCGATTATCGTAATATTTATTGCGATTGCGGTAATTTTGTTCCTTTTACTACTTTGTGTGACGATTTTCCAGCAGATGAGCGAATTTGTCGTCAATATTTCTGAAGAAATTGCTCTAAGAAACTGATATTGGGAGGAAGCTATGAATTTTAATGTAAGCGGCGGAAATGAAAACGCCCGGATAAATATTGAAGTCAGTGAAACGTGCGGTATAACCGAGGCAGAGCTTACCGCTGTTTTTGACAAAGCCGAGATACCTGAAAGAATTAAGGTGTCATGGAAATTTCCTGCGGTGGATTGCTATTCAACCTGGAGCCCCTCTATACGCGACGACCATTCTATTCAGCCTAACTGGGCGCCGCGCCGCACCTCAAGCGAGCTTGCGCGCTGGATGCCGTTGCACGGGATTTTGTCGGTCGGCGGGGAAAACCGTCTTTTGATTGCCGTTTCCGACGCACTCCGTCCCATAGAAATTGAGACGGGAATTAATGAGTTTGATTCCTGTTTAGACTGCTCGGTGACCTTTTTTACCCGTCCGACAGCGCCTTTAAGCTCTTATAGTACGGTTATTCGACTTGATTGCCGCGCTCTACCGTTTTATGAATGTATTAAGGAGGCGGTCGGCTGGTGGGAAACCGAATGCGGTTATACTCCCGCATATGTGCCAAAAGCCGCTTTGGAGCCTGTAAACTCCCTTTGGTACAGCTATCATCACGGTCTTCAGGCAGATGAAATTGTTAGGCAATGTCAGTTGTCGGGCGAATACGGAATGAAAACCGTTATTATAGACGACGGCTGGCAGATGGACGAAAGCGAAAGCGTAAGCGGAGTATACGCTTATTGCGGCGACTGGCAGATATCGGAAAAAAAGCTCGGCGATATAAGACGGTTGGTTGATAATATTCACAAAACGGGTATGAAGGCGGTTTTATGGTTTTCGGTGCCGTTTATCGGCATAAAATCAAAAAGCTATCCGCATTTTAAAAATATGATATTGCAAAACAGCGGGGACGGGGAGACCTATTTCGCGCTCGACCCTCGCTATAAAGAGGTCAGAGAATATCTTACCGCGTTTTATGTAAGGGCGGTAGGCGAATGGGGCTTTGACGGTCTTAAGCTTGATTTTATTGATTCCTTTGTAGCGTCGGGCGACTCGCTGATTGCCGATGGAAAATGTGATTTTTCCTCGGTTGAGGACGCGGTTATGGCTCTGCTCGACGTTGTATATAAAAAGCTTACGGCTTTAAATCCCGAGGTTATGCTTGAATTCAGGCAGAGCTATATAGGCCCCGCGGTAAGAAAGTACGGAAATATGTTAAGGGTAGGCGACTGCCCGATTGACGCAATTAAAAACCGTCAGGATATTGTAAATATGCGGCTCACCTCGGGTAAAACGGCGGTTCATTCGGATATGGTGGCTTGGAATTATGAGGACAGCGCGGAATCCGCCGCCTGTCAGCTTGCAAGCATACTTTTTTCGGTTCCGCAGATTTCAGTCCGACTTGACGAGCTTAATGAAGAGCATAAGAAAATGCTTAAATTTTATCTCGGCTTTTGGAAGGAACACAGAGATATTCTTTTAAACGGCACCCTTACAGCCGAAAATCCCGAATGTAATTACAGCTCTGTTACGGCGAGCGGTGACAACGCTCGGATTACCGCGGTTTACGCCGATTCTGTTGTGGACTGTACTGCGAAATACACCGTCGCCGTAAACGTTACTAAGAAAACGGGACTTGTGCTTGAAGGCTGTGCGGGAAAGCGTTTTCGCATTGTCAACTGTATGGGGGAGGAAACGCAAAGCGGCGTTGTTAAGTCCGAAATTGTCCGTTTGCCTGTTCCGATAAGCGGAATGGTATTTATAACGGAATCCGAAATTAAGGTGATGTGATGAAACGGAAATTGCTAAAGTGGGGAATATGGCTGCTCGTAATTCTCCTTGTATGCGGCGCGGTATTTCTTATGCCGAGCGGGAGCAGGGTCGGCTACGGCATTGAAAAAGGCTCTGTTGATTTTACCGACGTTGAGTTTAACATTACTGATTCGGTGCTCGGAGTTAAGGAATATTTAGCGGCAAAGAATGAGCGCTTTGAGCTGTATCTCGACAGCAAAGCCAACATTACCGTTCGCGATATTGTGAGCGGAAAAAGCTGGAGCGCGGTTTCGCCCGACGCCGAATATTCCGAAGAAAAATACAGCTCGTCCTTAAATCTTGCCTTTTATGATAATAACGCGCAGACCGTGCTTTACAGCTCGTCGGACGCTGTAGATAAGGGACAGTTTAAGGTTTCCTCAACCGATAAAGGGGTACGCGTAGAATATGTTTTCGGCGAAATATCAGAGGATTTCGTATTCCCCGAACAGATTTCTGAAACGCGTATGAAAGAGTATTTAAAAAAGATGTCCGAGGAGGACGCCGACTATATCGGCAGACGGTATACCCTTTATTCTGTCGAGCTTACGGACGGTGCAAACCGCGAATATCTTTTAAGCCAGTATCCGCGGCTTAAGGACGAAAATCTTTATGTTTTGACCGACGCCTCGAACAATACTATGAAAAAGAAAATCGATGAAATATTCCGCTCAGTCGGTTATACCTATGAAGACCGAGATAAGGATAATTCAGGCAACGGGAGCGAGGCTGAAAACCCTAAGTCCTTTAGAGTTGCTATTGATTATGAGCTTACCAAAACGGGCTTCAAAGCGAGCATTGACCCCGATAACATAGAATTCTATCGGGATTATCCGATTTCCGAGCTTGAACTGATGCCTAATTTCAGCAGCTTTTGCGGCGGAGAATCGGGGTATTATGTGGTTCCTGCCGGCAGCGGCGCGCTGATTTCGGTGGATCCGAATGAGACCGTCAAGGACAGCACCTATTCTCTGTCGGTTTACGGGCAAAACAGCGCGGTCACAAGAAAGCTTGACGCACAGGACAGCGTCTGCACGCTGCCTGTCTTCGGTCAGTACAAGGACGGCAAGGGATTTTTATGCGTGATCGAAAAGGGTGCTGAACAGGCTCAGCTTTTGTTTAAGCGAACCTCTCCCTATGTGACGGGCTGTGTGGCTTTTACGGTTATAGATAACGGCATTTATCAAATGAAATCGAAAACCGATACCACACTCTTTTCTTCGGAGGCGTCGCTTGAAGGCATTTCGGCAGAATACATACTCATAAGCGATACCTCCGAGGAAGGCGCTTATTCCGAAATGGCGGGAATATACCGTGAGCGTCTTAAAGAAGAAGGAGTACTTTCAGATAAGGTCTCGGCTTCGTCTCCAAAGCTGCTCGCGGAGCTTATAGGAAGTGTGGAGTACAATACGCATTTCTTGGGTGTTATTCCTTCTCAAAAGGAATTTGCTTTGACCGACTATAAGCAAATGTCGGATATAGCAAAGGAGCTGAATTCAACCGTAGGAGAAGGAAATCTCACCTGTCTTATTTCAGGCTGGAACAAGAACGGTCTTAACGCTCAAAAGCCGGGTACGGTTTCTTTTAGCGGCGCGCTCGGCTCAAAGAGCGGCTTTAAACAACTGATAAATGCTTTTAGTGATAACAAAATCTCATATTTTGTAAATCTTGAATTTGTCTCGGCAAATCCCGCGCGGCTTTTTGGGTACAGCTCTTTTTCACAATCCGCGCGTTCGCTTAACAACGGTATTGTAAAGCTTTCTTATCTTGATTCAGTCAGCTGTCAGTGGGAGGAAAGCGGCAGACAGCTTATTTCACCCACGCGTTATATGAAAATTTCCGACAGCTATTCCAAAAAAGCGGATAGCTTTGACGGCATAGGCGTATCAGAGCTTACCGGTATGCTGTACGGCGATTATTCAAACAGCGAGACCGTGACCCGCGCTCAGTCGAGTAGGGCAGTTGAAGAAACCCTTTCATCACTCTGTGAAAGCCATCGGCTTATAGGAAGCGGCGGCAATTTGTACGCTCTTGAATACCTTTCGTTTGTTGACGGGCTTTCGGAGATTCCGCAGGAATACACCTTTTCCCGCCGTGTTCCCTTTGTTCAGATGGTTTTGCACGGCTATATTCCTTACACCTCCCGCGATATGAATTCGGAGGAGGACAGCCGAATAGCTCTCTTAAAGCGCATTGAATACGGTGAAAATCTGCGCTATACGCTTACTGCCAACTCGTTTGATAAGCTTTATGAGACCGATTTCAGTTCTCTTTCCAACACCCGATATTCCGTGCTTAAGGCTGATATTGACGAGAATTACAAGGCTTTAAGCAAAGCGCTTGACGGGCTTATGGATAAGGAAATCGCATCGCACCGCGCATTAAGCGACAGCGTTGTTCGTGTTGAATACGAGGGCGGCTCTGTGATTTATGTGAACTACGGCGATGCGGATTATACCGCAGAGGGGATAACTGTCAATTCCAAGGATTTTCTTCGAAAATAAAAAAGAACGGTGAAATTAAAATGAAAAGAAAAATAATCGCTCTTATCTTGGGGGTGTCCCTTTTGTCTGATTTGTTTGTGACAGGTTTTACTTCCGTTTCTGCGGCGGTGGGAATCGATAAAAGCTATGTTATTTACGACGCTAATCCTCGGAATGTTTCCGAAACAGACGGGGCTGACGCTTATCCGTCGGGCGCATATGAAAAATACTGCTTTGCGGAAAAAAGGGTAAAGGGCGCAAGCAGCCTTAAATATACAGGTGAAGAAACACCCTGCTATGTGCTTGCATTTGACTCCGAGTTTGACCATGACAAGGCTTTGATTGAGAACGGGTTTATGTGCAATGACGGTTCATATGGTCGCGAGGAGAGCGTAATTTCAAAAGGATATATGGGTTGGATGCAGTATCCCGAAATTATGCGCGCAATTAAGGATTATGTTTATGTTTCCTATGATGTTTATGTTGAGGACGAGAAGGGACGGGATATAATCTTGACCGTGTCACCGATGTATTGGTATCTGGAAGCGTGGGACAATGATCCTCAAAGCAACTCTGCTGTTTTTGACAGCTTTGCTGTAACTCAAAAGAACGAATGGATTTCCCGCTCGGTTAAAATAAGAAATATTGCTGATGCTCAAACAACAGTAAGTCAGTGGACGCAGGGGGATATATTTTTTCAGGTTGCAGGGCTTGACGGCGCGGCACTTACCGTTAAAATACGCAATTTCCGTTTAGAGGTTAAGGAAAGTGACCGTGAAAATATTAATAACGCTCTTTCTGCGGTAGAGAATATAGATAATAAAAAGAATTTCACTACCTATTTTTATAATGAAAAAGCGGTTCTGCCCGATTTGCCGAAGGATTCGGGCGGAAAAAACGACTATTTTGCAATACTTACCGCCTTTAACGCCGGAAGCGAGTATGCGGGAATTTCTCTAATTAATAATGCTTTGCCCGCATCGGCTCACGGTATTCTGTCGGTTCCACCCTCGGCAAAAAGCGGCAGTACCGTATCGGTTATAGCGTCTCCCGAAATCGGGTTTGAGCTTTCCTCGGTCACGGTTACCGCTGCTGATGGCTCTTCGGTTTCGGTGGATTACAACCAATACGGCAACGGCGCGACCTTTGTAATGCCTGATAAGGAGGTAAGCGTTAGCGCTTACTTTGAATTGCAAGATATTAAGGAGCGAAACCGCTATGTGATTTACGAAAGCGTACCCGAAAAAGCAGATTCGGCATATTCCCAGATAATCGAAAAATTTACCGATAGGGGTACGGGTTCGATTGAAAACGACGGCGAAATGACCTTCTGGCGCGCGGATTTCAGCAAAGAGGGAACCGTTGTCTTTCCGAATACGGTAAACGGAAATATGCTTTATAACAATCCCGATGTGATGAAAAAGCTTGCGGAGTATATTCATTTTGAATGTGACGTCAGGGTAAATACGGGTCTTAACTTAAAAATCAAGCCGACCTTTATTATAGCGCCTGTATCGGCGGACACAACGGGGCTGTTTTCCTGGGAAATCTGCAATTTTGAATATGTGGATTGCTGGCGTTCGGGTTATGAAACAAATAAGTGGATTACTTATGATGAAAAGGGCTTGTCATTTACTTCTAACACCTCGCCCTTAGGCTGGCAGGGCGATATACTGATTAATCTGCAAATGAGCGAGGGAGAAGTAATGAGCAACGGGAATGTTTCTGTTGACATCAGGCGTTTGCGGTTAACACTTGACGAAGCCGACCGCGCGGCGGTTGACTCTGCACTGGCATCAATAGGAATAAGCGACGGCTTTAACAGGCTTATCTCGGGCAATAAAACCTCCGCCTACAGCACCTCCACCTATTTCGGCGACATTAACGGCGACAGCCTGATTGATGTTCGGGATTTGGTGCGGATTAAGAAAAAAGCGGCGGATTCAGCTATATCTGCGGTTTATAAATCGGCAGATTACAATTCTGATAATGTTATAGACGCCTATGATTTAGCCGCGCTTCGTAAACAGCTTTTGGGTTCGATTACCTTAAGACCTGTGTGCGAACACCCGGGCGTCGCGGAAATGGACGCGGATTACAGCTTTTACGCGGCGGATACCGATTATATACCCGAAGAACACCTTACACTTTCGGCAAGCGATGAAAGGGTAACAGTAAACGGTATGCGTATTACCGTTCCCTACGAGGTAAGAAATGGCGGCACCCTGACGCTTACCGTGCGGGACAGCCGCAGTGGAAAAACAGGCGGCTACACTATGAGCTTTATCGGCTTTAGTGAACAGCCTACCTTTAACGATGATTTTAATACTTTAAATACTGATGTATGGAAACAGTGCCGTGATAATGACGGCAACCTATATAAATCGGGTACAGTCTCGGACGGTAAATTGATTTTCACGATTGCAAAAGAGGGAGAACCAAGATGCCTATTAAGCACGGAAGGCTCTTTCTCGCAGGCGTATGGCTGTTTCAGCGCGGTTATGGAAATGCCGAAAATCGGCTCGGGCAATGCCTCGTTTTTTATGACAGGCAATAATTATAAGCATAATCCTTTGACTGCACCGGGCATATGGGCGGGTAGCTACGGCGAAATAGATGTTGTAGAGTATTATCCCGATTGGGGCGACGATTATGCGGGTACGGTACATTGGTATCTTTGGAATCCCGAGCATTACAACTCCAGCGGAAACGAGCATATTAAGGTTCCGAATATCAAGGACGGATTTCATACCTATTCTGTTGTTTGGACAGAAAACGCAATTTATTGGTATTACGATAAAACACTTACGCGCGTTTATAAAGGCCCAGGTGTCACCGACGGAAGCGGTCCTATGAATCTTCTGCTGCAGCTATGGCCCGCTTACGAGGACTTCTGGAATACAACCTATGACGCGACCGAATTTCCCTACGAAGCGAAGTTTGACCGCGTAACCGTTTGGAGCCTTAAATAACCTTTTAAGCGATTTTTGAACGGAGGTGACAGGAAAAACCTTTTTAATTTCCCTAGCGTAAAAAATTTTAGGAGGAAATTTTATGAAAAAGTTAATCAGCGTTTTATTATCAATTACTTTGGCAGTGTTATGCTTTTCTTCGCTTGTCCTTTCTGCAGATACAGCGGAAACCGCGCAGGACGGCCGCTCATACGTCATTTGGGACGCTGACCCGACCAAGGTTTCAACAGAGAACGGAGCCAATGCTAAGCCGAATGTAGAGTCTTGGGAAGAGGCACTTCGTCCCTCGGGTACGGCGGTTGTGGATTACAGTGAGAATGTACCGAGCTTTAAGCTTACAACAGGATTTTATTATAATAAAGGTGTTTCATTCCGTTCGGGTACAACAATGTTCGGACAGAATAATACTCCGATTGCATTCACCGGCTGGATGAATCACAGAGATGTATTTAAGGCAATAGCACCTTATGTATCCATTTCCTACGACGTATATGTAGAGGACGAGCAGAACCGCAATGCACATATTAAGATGACGGCGATGCCTAACGATGCTGAGGCACATGTAAAAGACGCTTTTCAAGAGTTCGGAACACTTGATGATTTTAACGGAATTCCCGCCAATCAGTGGGTTAGCAGAACGGCTAAAATCGGTTCAATAAACGACGGAAATAAGAACTGGTCGCAAGGGTTTATTGTAGTCTCGCTGGAATGGTTTTCCGGTTGTGATGACGAAGCTAATATGACCTTTAAAATCAGAAATCTTAAGTTAACGGTAAATGAAAACGATAGAGACAAAATCAATGCGGCATTGGCGACTATCGACGGAATAGACACCAAAAATTGGTTTACCGGTACTTATAATGGCTCTGAAACTGATTGGCGTTTCCCGACAACAAGTGACGGTCTTGATTATTTTGCAGGACTTGCGGCTTTTGACAAGGGCAGTGCTTACAGCACAAACCGTAACAATGTTACGGTAAGCGGCAGTGAAAATGGCACAGTAAGCGATAATCAAACCGGAATTTATGCAGGAGAAACAGTAACCGTAACGGCGACGCCGAATGAAGGATATGAAGCCGCTGTTTCCGCAAAAGACGGTAATGGAGATGTCGTAGCGCTGACTGATAACGGTGACGGTACTTACAGCTTTATAATGCCGGCTTCTCCTGTTAATGTAACGGTTTCTTTTTTTGAAAATATCAGCTATGTTATCTGGGATGCCGACCCGACCAAGGTTTCAACAGAGAACGGAGCCAATGCTAAGCCGAATGTAGAGTCTTGGGAAGAGGCACTTCGTCCCTCGGGTACGGCGGTTGTGGATTACAGTGAGAATGTACCGAGCTTTAAGCTTACAACAGGATTTTATTATAATAAAGGTGTTTCATTCCGTTCGGGTACAACAATGTTCGGACAGAATAATACTCCGATTGCATTCACCGGCTGGATGAATCACAGAGATGTATTTAAGGCAATAGCACCTTATGTATCCATTTCCTACGACGTATATGTAGAGGACGAGCAGAACCGCAATGCACATATTAAGATGACGGCGATGCCTAACGATGCTGAGGCACATGTAAAAGACGCTTTTCAAGAGTTCGGAACACTTGATGATTTTAACGGAATTCCCGCCAATCAGTGGGTTAGCAGAACGGCTAAAATCGGTTCAATAAACGACGGAAATAAGAACTGGTCGCAAGGGTTTATTGTAGTCTCGCTGGAATGGTTTTCCGGTTGTGATGACGAAGCTAATATGACCTTTAAAATCAGAAATCTTAAGTTAACGGTAAATGAAAAAGACAGAGACGCAATCAATGCGGCATTGGCGACTATAGACGGAATAGACACAAAAAACTGGTTTACGGGAAATTATAACGGCTCTGAAACTGATTGGCGTTTTCCGACAACAAGTGACGGTCTTGATTATTTTGCAGGACTTACGGCTTTTGATGAAAGCAGCTTTTACAGCGTAAATCGCGAAACAGGCGATCTTAATTCCGACGGAAGTACCGATATTGTCGATTTGGTTCGTTTTAAGAAATATGCGGCTGATTCTACTGTCGGTGTAAATTATGCCGCACGCGATTGCGACGGTAATAATTTGTATTCTTCGGCAAGCGACCTTGCCGCGCTGAGAAAAATTCTTCTCGGCTGGACATTGTAATCCTTGTTTGGCTTTTAATATATAATTAATAACGACAGACCGCTCTTTAAAAGAGTCGGTCTGTCGCTGAATAAAAAATAATTTTCGGAGCGTTTAAATGAGAAAAAATTTAGAGGTTAAGGGAAAAGAAATTTACCTTAACGGCGAAAAAATACAGATTTTATCAGGCGCAATTCATTATTTCAGGGTTATTCCCGAGTATTGGGAGGATAGGCTTAAAAAGCTTAAAAACTGCGGTCTTAATACGGTGGAAACTTATGTGCCGTGGAATCTGCATGAGCCTGAGGAAGGGAAATTCTGCTTTGAGGGAATCTGCAATATGGAGCGTTTTTTCAAAACAGCTGACACTCTCGGGCTTTATGTGATAGTGCGCCCTTCACCTTATATCTGCGCCGAGTGGGAGGGCGGCGGTCTTCCTTATTGGTTGCTGTGTTACAAGGATTTAAAGCCGCGTTGTTCAAATGAGCTCTACTTTGAAAAGGTAGGGAATTATTATAACGAGCTTATGCCGAGGATAAAAAAACACCTCTTTAAAAACGGAGGTCCTATTATTGCTGTGCAGGTGGAAAACGAGTACGGCAGCTTCGGCAACGATAAAGAATATATAAGCCGTCTTTACAGGCTTATGCTTTCTTATGAACTTGATACCTTCTTCTTTACAGCAGACGGAACCGAAAAATATATGCTTAACGGCGGACTTACCGACGGCGTTTTCGCGACGGCTAACTTCGGCTCTGATCCCGAGGGTAATTTTGAAGCATTGGACGCCCGAAGACCCAATCAGCCGCATTTTTGTATGGAGTATTGGTGCGGTTGGTTTGACCATTGGGGTGAAAAACCTCATAAACGCGACGCGGAGGATATTGTCGCTCCGCTTAAGCGTATGCAGGAACGCGGAGAGCATTTTAATATATATATGTTCCACGGAGGAACAAATTTCGGCTTTATGAACGGTGCGAATTATTACGACATATACGAGCCG
>JBJEOE010000003.1:0-5799 GCA_051880555.1 Acutalibacteraceae bacterium | reverse complement strand
ATTATGATGAAATGAAGCCGATAAGGATTCCGTTAAACCCCGCCCTTTCCCCGCAAAACAACGCCTCAAAGTATTTTAAGGACTATAAAAAGTCCTATACCGCCGAGCAGACCCTTACCGCTCTTACGGTTAAGGACAAGGAGGAGCTTATTTACTTTGATTCGGTGCTTGACAGCATTGCAAGGAGCGAAACGCTTGCCGAAATTGCCGAAATACGCGAGGAATTAAGCCTTGCGGGATATATAAAGCGAACCGACAGCCGCAAAAAAAAGACCGCCGCCGCGCCAAAGCTTAAGGAATATGTATCCGACGAGGGGTATAAAATACTTGTAGGCAAGAACAACCGCCAGAACGATTATCTAACCACCGTGCTTGCCGCAAAGAACGATTTGTGGTTCCACGTTAAGAATATCCCCGGCTCCCACGTAATAGTGATGTGTAAGGGTGCCCCTGTTTCGGACGAAACAGTCTTAAAGGCCGCCGCGCTTGCCGCCGCTAACTCAAAGGCGGCGAGTTCATCACAGGTTCCGGTTGACTACACCCCCGTCAAATACGTTAAAAAGCCTAACGGCGCAAAACCGGGAATGGTGATATACACAACCAACAAAACCGTCTTCGTCACACCCGCCTTAACCGAATAACCCTTTATGAAAGGAAATTCCCTATGAATATCGGAGTATCAACCTCCTGCTTTTATCCCCTTGAAACCGAGGTCTCCCTCGAAAATCTCGGAAAGGCGGGAATCAGGCACACCGAAATATTTTTTAACGCTATGAGCGAATTAAAACAGAGCTTTGTCGATATGCTCCTTGATATTAAGAGTGAATACGGCATAACCGTCGCCTCGGTGCACCCCACTATGTCGCTTGCAGAATCATTTATGATTTTTTCAAACTACGATCGCAGGTATTTTGAGGCCGAGGAACAGTACCGCCGCTATTCCGAGGTTGCGGCGCAATTAGGCGCTAAGTACATTATTATGCACGGCGGCAAGTCCAACGGCATATTGTCTGACGAGGAATACTGCGAACGGTATATGCGGCTAAAGGAAATCACCCTACAAAACGGGGTAGATATTTTACAGGAGAATGTTGTCCGTTTTCGCGCGGGAGAAATTGAGTTCCTGCGCTCTATGAAGGAAATTTTAGGTACAGACGCCGCCTTCTGCATTGATTTAAAGCAGTCTCTCCGTTGCGGCTACGACCCCTACGACCTTATCGAGGAATTTTCCGACAATATAAAGCACTATCATATAAGCGACCACAGCATATCCTCGGATTGCCTGCTCCCCGGTGACGGCGGCTTTGATTTCAGCAAATTCTTTTCGGTTATTAAAGAAAAAGGCTTCAACGGGTCTTCAATTGTGGAGGTTTACAAGGATTGCTACCGCTCGTATAACGATATTTACAGCTCTTTTGATAAGCTTAAAAAAATATTACGTTTCTGAATTGGAGTGTTATTTATTTTTCTTGATATTCATTCGCATATTCTGCCCGCCGTTGATGACGGCGCAAAAAGCCTTGATGAATCCCTCGAAATACTTAATAAAATGAAGGCGGACGGCATTACCGATGTAATCGCCACCCCGCATTTTTACGCCGATTCGGACAATCTTGAGGACTTTAAGGCGCGTACCCAAGCCGCCTTTAATTCCCTTACCGCGGCAACGGAGGGAAAGGAGCTCCCTCGGATTATGCTTGGAAGCGAGGTTCTTTATTACCGCGGTATCGGCTCAACCAAAACGGTAAGAGAATTTTGCCTTAACGGCTCATCCTATCTCCTGCTTGAGCTTACCGACAGATGTATAACCGACAGTCTTTTTACTGACATTTACAGACTTTATAATAATTTGGGAATTACGCCGATTATTGCCCATCTTGAGAGATATTATAAATCTACAAACTATAAAAAGCTCTTAACTTTTATAAAAAACGAAAAAATACTTGCTCAGATAAACGCATCCTCTTTTTTTATTAAGGGCTTATCAAAAACCGCAGAAAAGCTTGTTAAAAACGGTTATATAAATTTTATCGGAACCGACGCTCACTCGCCCGACAAAAGACCGCCCGTAATGAGAGATGCAATGACTTACATATCAGAGCGTTTAGGCTCAAAATATGCAAGCGGATTTATTCGCAATTCCCGTATTTTGCTTGAACAGATAAAGGAGTCTCAGGATGACCAGTAATTCATTACATATTAACCATAAAAACGGCGTAACCTACATCACCTTTCCGAAGCTTGAAAGCTGCGGCGCGGTGCGCCATTTGTTTTCAACACGTTTAGGCGGAGTAAGCACGGGACAGTATGCAGCTATGAATTTAAGCCTTTCGGGTGGCGACAGCCGTGAAAAGGTGCTTGAAAACTACAGGCGGCTCTGCGGCTGTGCGGGAATTGACATTAACCACCTTGTATTAAGCCGCCAGACCCATACAAACAATGTTAAAGAGGTCACCGAAAACGACCGCGGCACTGGTATTTTTAAGGATTCCTTTAATGATGTGGACGGTCTTATTACCGACTGTAAGGGAGTTGCCCTCGTCACACAGTACGCCGACTGCACTCCTCTTCTTTTCTGCGACCCCGTAAAAAAGGTAATCGCAACCTCCCACGCGGGCTGGCGAGGCACAGTTAAGGAAATCGGGCGCGTGACGGTCGAAAAAATGGTAAATGAGTACGGCTGTAATGCAGAGGATATTATCGCCGCCATAGGCCCTGCAATCGGCGTTTGCTGTTACGAGGTTGACGACCCCGTTATTGACGAATTTAAGAAAATACCTTATTTAGCGCTTAATAATATAGTTTTCCCAAAGGAAAACGGAAAATATATGTTAGATCTTAAAGAAGCTAACAGGCAGATTCTTGTAAACGCGGGTGTAAGTCCCGATAATATCGATGTCGCCGACCTTTGCACCTGCTGTAATCATACCGAGCTCCACTCCCACCGCGCGACAGGCGGCAAGAGAGGTAACCTCGCCGCTGTTATAGAATTAATATAATTTCATCTATTTTTAAAGCATTTTTATCATTTTGAGAAAAAATGCTTTATTATTGAAAAAACACTTTACAACTTTATCGAAATAAAGTATAATGTAATTAATAAATTCCGAAGGGGTAGAAAAAAATGAAAAAATTATTGGCATTATTAATGACCGCGTGCATGCTTTTTGCGCTCGCGGGCTGTGGAAACAAAACTCCAATCGTTGTTGCGGAGAAAGGCTCTGCCGGTGAAAAGGTTGCCCAAGCAGAGGCAGACTTTAAGGATTACGAATACACCGCGGTTGACACTCAGGGTAAAGCTATTATGGAAGTCAACGCAGGCACTGCTGACGCCGCCGTTATTGACTATGTTATGTCTATCGGCTCTATCGGCGAAGGCACCGACTATGAAAAATTAGTTATTGAAGGCGACGGTTATTCCAAGGAGGAATACGGTATTGCTTTCAGAAAAGGCTCTGATATGACTGCTAAGGTTAATGAGATTATCCGCGAGTTAAAGTCAAGCGGCGAGCTTGCCAAGATTGCTAAGACCTATAAGCTTGACGATATTCTTTTAGCCGACAAGGAAAGCGACGCCTTCAAGGAAGCCGAGCAGGATTCTGATTATAAGTACATAATGGATAAGGGCGAGCTTGTTATCGGTATTACCTATTTCGCTCCCATGAACTATTTAGATGACAGCGGAAAATTAACAGGCTTTGAAACCGAATTTGCCGAGGCTGTCTGCGCTAAATTAGGTATTAAGGCTAAATTTCAGGAGATTAGCTGGAACGCTAAGGAAACCGAGCTTGCCGCTAAGAACATTGACTGTATTTGGAACGGTATGACCATCGACGAAGAAAGACTTCAAAATATGAGCATAACCATTCCTTATATGCAGAACAAACAGGTTAAGGTTGTTAAAGAAAAATAATTATTAAGAGGAAAATATAATGTCTTTTCAGCAGGTTAGTATGAGCCTTGCTGTGGGATTTTTAGAAAATTGCAGGTTGTTTTTCGAAACCCTGCTTTTTTCTATCCCACTGGGGCTTTTGATATGCTTTGGATCAATGTCTAAATTTAAGCCTTTGAGCTACATAATTAAAACCTTTGTTTGGATTATCAGGGGTACTCCCTTAATGCTCCAACTGTTTATAGTATTTTATGTGCCCGGACTTATTTTTGGAATTCCTATGAGAAACAGAATGTTAGCGGCGCTGATTGCTTTTGTTATTAATTACGGCTGTTATTTCTCGGAAATCTTCCGCGGCGGAATTGAAAGTATTCCAAAAGGTCAATACGAGGCTGGTCAGGTTTTAGGACTTACTAAAGCTCAGATTTTCTTTAAAATTGTGCTTCTGCAGGTTGTTAAAAGAATAGTACCTCCCATGTCTAACGAGATTATTACCCTTGTTAAGGACACTTCTTTAGCAAGGGTTATCGCCGTTGGAGAAATTCTTATGTCGGCGGAGCGTTTTGCGGGAAAAGGTCTTATTTGGCCTTTATTCTACACAGGTCTGTATTTCCTACTGTTTAACGGACTGCTCACCATTCTCTTCGGCTATGTTGAAAAAAAGCTCAGCTATTTTAAATCTTAGGAGGCGTCAGAGCAATGTCTGTTTTAGAAATTAATAACATAAAGAAAAGCTTTGGCAAAACCGAGGTTTTAAAGGGACTTTCTTTTTCACTTGACAAAGGCGAGGTTCTTTCCATTATCGGCTCGTCGGGTAGCGGTAAAACTACTCTGCTTCGTTGTCTTAACTTCCTTGAATTTGCCGACAGCGGAACAATAGCGGTAAACGGCGAAACGATTTTTGACGGAGAAAGCGTTAAAAAGCTAACCGACAGCGAAATTAGAAAAAACCGCCTTCATTTCGGGCTTGTTTTCCAGTCTTTTAATCTTTTTCCGCAGTACAACGTACTTAAAAATGTAATGCTTGCCCCCACCCTTTTAAAGCGCGAAACGGCGAAAGAAATTGAAAACAGGGCGCACGCACTTATCGACCGCGTAGGGCTTACCGAAAAAATCGCAAACTACCCCTGCGAGCTTTCGGGCGGTCAGCAGCAACGCGTCGCGATTGCAAGGGCGTTAGCACTCGAGCCCGATATTCTCTGCTTTGACGAGCCGACCTCCGCCCTTGACCCCGAGCTTACCGGCGAGGTTTTAAAGGTTATAAAGGGGCTTAAAAATACCGACAGTACGATGATAGTTGTCACCCACGAAATGGAGTTTGCAAAAAACGTATCGGACAAGGTGCTGTTTATGGCGGACGGGGTTATCGAAGAATACGGCACTCCCGACGAGGTATTTTCTAATCCGAAATCCGAGAAAACCAAGAGCTTTTTAAATAAATCTCTTGAAACTTTTTAGGTAAAAATATGTCAGATAAAAAGATAACAAACGAAATAATTAAAGAAATGTACGAGCTTATAGTTTCCCTTAAAAGCGTGGAAGATTGCCGAGATTTGTTCGGCGATATGTGTACCAATAAGGAAATTGAGCAGATGGCACAGCGGATAAAGGCGGCACGTCTATTGCTTGACGGCAAAACCTATAATCAGGTCATTGAGGAAACAGATATATCCTCTGCCACATTAAGCCGCGTTTCGCGGTGCGTTCAATACGGAAACGGTTATTCAAAGCTTTTAAAAGGGTCTAAGGGTGACAGGTAAATGAAGATAATTGATATTATAAACGGCGAAAAGCCCAGTCTTTCCTTTGAGGTTTTTCCGCCCAAAACAAGCGATAAATTTGATACGGTAGAAAAGGCGGCGCTTGAAATAGCCGACCTAAAGCCTAACTTTATGAGCGTAACCTAC
>JBJEOE010000002.1:0-5840 GCA_051880555.1 Acutalibacteraceae bacterium | reverse complement strand
ACGAAAACCTGTTGCTTGACGGTCTTCGCGCGATATACGAAAAAAATAACTGACAGCAATAACCGCCACAAGTGGATTGCATATATTATTATGAGCTCTACCCACTGGGAGAGCATCGGAGGTAATTTTATGTCAACAAAACAACAGAAAATCAAAAAGCTGACGGTTTTATCCGTCCTCGCCGCGCTAACCGCGATTGTGTCCTTTCTTCCCCTCAAAACATTGGGGCTTGAAATCACATTTTCGATGATTCCCGTAGCTGTAGGCGCGATACTTTACGGCCCGTCCGGCGGCGCTGTTTTGGGCGGCGTGTTCGGTCTTGTATCGTTTTTACAGTGCCTCGGTTACAGCCCGTTCGGAGCGGCTTTGCTCGGAATCAATCCTTTGCTTACCTTTATCGTCTGCTTGCCGACAAGGATGTTAGCAGGAGTATTAGCGGGAGTGATTTACAAGGCCTTGCGTAAGGCGGTAAAATCGGACATACCCGCTCTGCTTTCGGCTTCTCTTGCCGCACCGCTGTTTAACACCCTGTTCTTTATGACGGCGTTGGTGCTCTGCTTCTATAATACCGAGCTCGTTCAAGGCTTTGTAGCACAGCTCGGCGCGTCAAACCCCTTTACCTTTGTAATTCTGTTTGTCGGAATCAACGGACTGGTGGAAATAATCTGCGGCTTTGTAGTCGCTTTCCCCTGCGCAAAGGCGCTTTCAAAATACTTAAAGCTGTAAAATATTTACGAGCCGCAGGATAATCCCGCGGCTCTTTTTAATACCGAACGGACAGTCGAGGCGCCTGTCCCTACAAATTAAATTTCTTAACGTAGGGAAGGCATTTATGCCTTCCGCGTCTAAAATCTAAAATCTAACGTCTAACATCTAACTTCCCAAATCTTTGCAAAAAGCTCGTCCGCTCTGGTCTTATTGCCCGAAAGATATAGCCAGCCAAAAAGGCACTCCAGCCCCGTTGCAGTGTGGTAGTCGCCGTTTGTGGCGTTTTTGGGAGTAGACGAGGTATGAAAATTCCGCCCGCGTTTAAAAACCGAAAGCTCCTTTTCGGTGAGCATTGGTTCTATAACCGCAAAAGCCCTCGCCTGGGCGGCGGCGTTGACCACCTGCGCCGACATTTTATGTAGCTCACCCGACGGGCGGCTTGTGTCCGCAAGGGCGGTTCTTACATAAAGTCCGTAAACCGCGTCGCCGACAAAAGCCAGCACCGAGGGGCTCAACAAATTTGGATTTTCCGTTTTGTTAATCATCATTTTACATCACAAACTCAAACTCAATATCGTAAACGCTTACGGTGTCGCCCTGCTTTACGCCCGCCTTTTCAAGCGCGGCGATAATACCGCTTGAACGTAGCACCCGCTCGAAATACTGCAGCGACTCGTAATCATCTGGGTCTACCGTGTTCATTACGTCCATAATCCACTCGCAGTCCTCGACAAAGAAAACCCCGTCGCAAACTCGGATATTGAAGCTGCGCTCCTTCGGCTTGGTGAAATCCTCCGCGGGCTTAGGCTCTGCCTCATACCGTTTCATAGGCGGCAGCTTTGCAAGGCAGGAGGCGACATAATTTATAAGCTCGTCGGTTCCCTCGGCTATCGCCGCCATTACGGGGAAGAATTTGTAGCCCTTTTCGGTGAAATAATCCGAAATTCGCTTTACCTCCTCCTCGTCCGCAAGGTCGCACTTATTGCCGACAATTATTTGCGGACGTGTTTCAAGCTCACTGCTGAAAACCGAAAGCTCCTTATTTATCTTGTTAAAATCGTCAATTGGGTCTCTGCCCTCACTGCCCGACACGTCAAGAACGTGAAGCAGCAGTCGGCACCTTTCAACGTGGCGCAAGAACTCGTGACCTAAGCCCACGCCCTCGCCCGCGCCCTCTATAAGCCCGGGAATATCCGCCATTACAAAGGAGCTTCCCTCCCCCATTCTGACAACCCCCAGAACGGGAGTAAGGGTGGTAAAATGGTAGTTGGCAATTTTGGGCTTTGCCTCGCTCACAACCGACACAAGGGTAGATTTACCGACATTCGGAAATCCGATAAGCCCCACGTCGGCAAGCAGTTTAAGCTCTAAGGTAACGTCCAGCTCCTCGCCGGGGTTACCCTTTTTAGCAAAGCGGGGAACCTGCCTTGTCGATGTGGCAAAATGCTGATTTCCCCATCCGCCGTTGCCGCCCTTTGCAACCGTTACAGGCTCGTCGTCCGAAATATCGGCGATTATTCTGCCCGTCTCGGCGTCCTTTACAAGTGTGCCGACAGGGACGTAAATCACAAGATTAGGCGCGCTCTTGCCGGTACAGCGACCGCCGCCGCCCTTCTGCCCCGACTCCGCGGTATATTTGCGCTTATAGCGGAAGTCGGCAAGGGTGGACAGATTGCTGTCCGCCGCAAAAATAATGTCGCCGCCTCTGCCGCCGTCGCCGCCGTCGGGACCGCCCGCCGCGACATACTTTTCCCTATGAAAGGAAACCGCGCCGTCGCCGCCGTTACCCGCCTTTAAATGAATTTTTGCAATATCTACAAACATAAAATTACCTTTCCGCTGATTTTAAACCGATTATTCTTCTTTGGGAAAATCGCCGTCCCCGGTCTCGTTTAAGAGATAAACCTCATAAAGCTCCCTTGCGCGCTCATAATTTTTAGCAGACACAAGAATATAGTCCGGCACGATTCCGCCGCCCAAGAGCAGCTTTACCGAGCCGCCCGCGCCCTCTTGACGGCAGATAAACGGAATACCGTTTTCCTTTAGCATATCCTGAAACACTGCGGAAGATACCGGATTGTTTATAATCGCCGCAACAACAGGCTCGTTTTCGTCCTTTTTTTCCTCTTTTTTCCTCTTAAAAAAGCTCATTCGTCGCCCTGCTCCGTTTCCTCGTCTTCATCAAAGAAGTCTTCATCAAACTCGGGTTCGGAATTAAGAAAATCCTCATAAATCCGGTTCGCTCTCTCAAAATCAGACTCGTCAACATAAATATCGTCCGCAGAAAACGAACCGCCGAAGGTTACCTTTAAGGTCCCCTCGTTCTCGGTATCACAGGAGAAAGGAATACCGCTTTCAATAAGCAAATCCTTTAATATTTCGGAGGAAACCACGTCATCAAGCGACGCCAAAAGTACAGGCTTATTTAAAATTATTTCCTCTGCTTCCGCTGTCTCCTCCATAGTGTTCTCGGTTAAATCCGCACCGCAAACGGGGCAAAGCTCCGCATTTTCCTCACATTCCGCCTTACAAACATGACAGATTTTCATAATCGGGTTCCTTTCATAAAAAAATAAGGCTCTATTTCCAATTTTGGGGTTCAAAAAGATTTGCCTTCCCCTTGAGGGTGACTCCCCACAGTGTGGGGAGATGTCACGTAGTGACAGAGGGGACCGCCGACGTCAGCGAAGGTGGCGGCGTCAGCCGTCGGATGAGGTGGAAAGTCCAAAAACAACACAAAGTTTTTTTCACGGCGCTTAACGCGCCTACACCTCATCAGTCACTACGTGACAGCTTCCCCTCAAGGGGAAGCTAAGAAACACCCCAACATTAGGATAGAACAAAAATAAATCCGGGAAGCTGTCTGCCGCCCGGATTATAACTTACTGCTCAACAGCGTAAATACTTACCTGTTTACGGTCTCTGCCTACACGTTCAAACTTAACCTTGCCGTCGATAAGGGCGAACAGGGTGTCGTCAGAACCGCGTCCGACATTGTTACCCGCATGAATGTGGGTTCCTCTCTGACGAACTAAGATGTTGCCCGCCAAAACGAACTGACCGTCTGCACGCTTAACGCCCAAACGCTTGGATTCGCTGTCGCGACCGTTCTTGGTGGAGCCCATACCTTTTTTATGAGCGAATAACTGAATGTTAATCTTAAGCATTTCTTGCACCTCCGTGAATTGTGATGTTACTGCCGTACTGCTCGGAAAGCTCTGTCAAATGCAGTCTTAACCCCTCTAAGACCTTTACCGTACAATCAGACGGTTTTTTTACATAAAAGCGCATCACAGCGTCATCTACAAAGACCTCCGCTAAGTCGCCTATTATATCGGTCACGGTGTTTGCCGCCATATACGCCGCAGAGGAAACCGCCGCGCAGACAATTTTTCCGATTTCATCGTCCCCGTCCTTAGACGAGTGACCGCTGATTTCAAAGCCGTAAAGACCCTTTTCATCAGCCGAAAACCTTACCCTTGTCATAGATTAGCCGATTTCGGTAATCTGTACCTTGGTGTAGGGCTGTCTGTGACCCATTTTGCGGGAGCTGCTCTTCTTGGGCTTGTAGGTGAAGACGGTAATCTTCTTACCCTTGCCGTTCTTTAAAACGGTACCCTTAACGAAAGCGTCCTTAACATAGGGCTTGCCCACCTTCAAGGTCTTGTTGTTTACGGCAACAACCTTGTCGAAGGTAACCTCTTCGTCAACCTCGGCGTTAAGCTTTTCAACGTAGATAACGTCGCCGTTCTGAACACGGTACTGCTTTCCGCCTGTTTCGATAATCGCGTACATTTTTATTACACCTGCCATTTATACAGTCTCGCTACGGAGGGCGCGCGCCAATTTAGGCACAGCTTTAATAAGCCCACAATATGCGGCTTATACATTTTATCATAACTCAACCCGTTTGTCAAGAAAAATTAATACCTTTTATCCGTTATCAGATTCGCTCTTAATTTCCTCGCGCTTTTTCGCTATCCATTCCCGCCTTTGCGCAATGCCTGATTTAACTATTTTCCACATACCCACCATAATCAAATACTCCACGGATAAGCATATTACGAATAACAATATCACATCAATAACGCTTTCAAAGCCGTCTGTAAAATATGTCATTAATAGAATAAGCACTGAAATAACAGGCGGAAAACCGTAATAAAGCGCCTTTTGCTTTTCGGTCACGTCGCACTCCTTTTCCTCTTTATTAAGGAAATCCTCAACCGAAAGCTCGCCGTTTCCCTTTTTAAGGCTTTTACGTCTCGCCTTTTCAAGCTTTTTTTCCATTTCTTCGGGAAAATCCTTCCGCATTTCCTCGCTTACCAAATCGGTAAATTTAATTTTGCGCCGCTTACTGCGTTTTTTGATTGCAAAATAATAAAACAGTAAATATATGCTCGATACAGCAAAAAGTAACCAGACAGGTAGAGTGAAACGGTTTGCAACATTCCAGCATATAAGGAGAACCATAATCACACTACCTAAAATGATCGCGGAAAGCGAAATCATCCACAGCCTTTTTGTGGATTTTATTTTAAACATAATACGGTGTTTCAAAGAATTTGATAAAACAACAGCAAGTAATAATATGAAAGATCCTATGAAATATCCTATATTAAATCCCTCTATACCGTACCAAGCATCTAAGCTCTCATCACTCGCCCAACTTATAATTGCGCTTAACAAACTCGCAAGCGATTCAATAATCCAGCACCATGCAAGAATCTTAAAAAAATCCGCAAAATTAAGCAGTCGGTTTTTAAGGCTGAAATCCGAGCAGAGAGATCTGCAAAAGCTCTCTAAATCGTTTCCGACTATTTTTTCAACAGGTTTGCCGCTTTCCTCGGCGCTTAAAAATACGTCAAGCAGCTCGCCAAGACGTTCCTCCGTTGTATCATTATCAGCATTTTGGCTTAGCACATACATCTCGGTTTTATAGAATACCTCTTTGTATTCACCGCTTAATTTGTCCTTGTAAAACGCATAGCTGTCCTTCATTGTTCTTCCTCTCCCATCAAAACCGCGTCCGCCGCCGCGGTGATTTTTTTATAGTTCGCCTTAAAGGCTTCAAGCGCGCTTATTCCGTCCTTAGTAACCGAATAATACTTGCGGACGGGACCGTAGGGCGATTT
>JBJEOE010000001.1:0-29532 GCA_051880555.1 Acutalibacteraceae bacterium | reverse complement strand
TGTTCGTAAATGTAGTGGAAAATTGTCTGCTGTAAATAGGGGTAGCCGCTAAAGCCCTCAAATTTCATTCGTTCAAGCAGATTTATAAGCCGTCGGTTTTCCGAAAAAAGCAGCTGCGGCTTTATAGGCAGACCCGTGTTATCGCCGCTGTAAAGCCCGCTTATTTTTTTAAAGGAGGAAAGCAGGTCCTTAAGCTCGGAGGAAAAGCAGGGCTGCATTATCGCGGTAGTCGTACTGCCCAGCTTTAAAAGACTTCCTAAATGATCTACGGTGTTTTTCGCCCAAAATTCCACCGCGTTTCGCATACTTTCGGGCATACAAATATCCTTACAGTTAATATAATTCATATTTTCCCACACTCCCGTTATATTTTATTCAGCTAACTCTTTAATTATTTATTAAAAAAGCTTTCTTACTGTTGATATTTTCCTTTATATTAAGTATAATAAAATAGATATAGTATGTACTTAGGCGTGACGGGTTTGACTCTCGTCAGCCTAATATTGACAGGAGGCAATCATTTTGGACTGCAAGCAGTTTTTTAAACAGATTAACGGCAAAAAAATAGCAATGTGCGGCATAGGGGTAAGCAATACCCCGCTTATTATGAACTTTTTAAGCAAAGGGGCCGTCGTTTACGCCTGTGACCGCAGAACCCGCGCGCAGATAGGAGCGGCGGCGGACGAAATTGAGGCGGCGGGAGCGGAATTAAGACTGGGGGACGGCTACCTTGACAATCTGGAGGTGGACATTATTTTCCGCACCCCGGGTATGAACTTTAATCTGCCTGAGCTGGAGGCGGCGCGCAAAAAGGGTATCGCCGTGACAAGCGAGATGGAGGTGTTTTTCGACCTCTGCCCCGCGACCATTTTCGCGGTGACCGGCTCGGACGGTAAGACCACCACCACCACCCTTATTGCCAAAATGCTTGAAGCGGAGGGCAAAACCGTCCATTTAGGGGGCAATATCGGCAAGCCCTTACTGCCTGAAATTGAGAACATAAAGCCTGAGGATTATGTTGTAGCCGAGCTTTCCTCCTTCCAGCTAATTTCAATGAGAAAAAGCCCCGACGTAGCGGTTGTCACCAACGTCGCACCCAATCACCTTGATATACACAAGGATATGGACGAATACGTTGAGGCGAAAAAGAATATTTTACTCCACCAGAATGCCTTTTCAAGGACGGTTTTAAACCGCGATAACGATATAACCCGCGAGTTCAGAAAGTATGTCCGCGGTCAGTCCCTCTCATTTAGTATGGAGCGTCCCCTTAAAAACGGCGCGTGGCTTGATACCGACGGGGTTATCCATATGGCGTACCGAGGAATTGACGCGCCGATTATGCACAGGAGCGAAATCGCGGTATTGGGCGATCATAATGTAGAAAACTATCTCGCCGCTATCGCCGCGGTATGGGGCTATGTCGGCGTTGACACAATTAAAAAGGTCGCGCAGGAGTTTAAGGGCGTTGAGCACAGGATTGAGTTTGTAAGGGAGCTTGACGGGGTTAAGTATTATAACGATTCTATCGCTTCAAGCCCCACAAGGACTATAGCGGGACTTAAGGCGTTTGACCGTAAGGTAATGCTTATTGCGGGCGGCTATGACAAGCACATTCCGTTCGAGCCGATGGTGCCTTACATTATAGATAAGGTTAAAAAGCTTTACCTTTGCGGCGACACCGCCGAAAAGATTGAAAAATGCGTCCGTGCCGACAAGGCGTACAATGGCGAGCCCGAAATAATAAGGGTTGCCGACATTGCCGAGGCGGTCGCCACCGCACATAGGGACGCGAAATCGGGGGACATTGTAACGCTTAGCCCCGCCTGTGCGAGCTTTGACGCCTTCCCCAATTTCGTGGCGCGCGGAAATTACTTTAAGGAACTGGTAAACAAGCTGTAATGGATATTAAGGATATTTTATTTTCCCTCTCTGAAAAGGACGCTATAGGCACGGTGACAGACGCCGCCGATTTCGCGCAGGAAATATTAAGCGAGTACGCCGAGGTTAAAAATATCGGCAATTTAAGCGTTATAGGCTTTATTAAGGGAAAAAGCGACTACACAATACTGCTTGACGCACATATCGACCAGATAGGTATGGTAGTGACCGATGTTGATAGCGAGGGCTTTTTGACCGTGTCTAATTCGGGCGGGATAGATATACGCGCCCTCCCCGCAAGGGCGGTTACGGTTCACGGCAAGGAAAAAATCCCCGCAGTATTTTGCAGTACGCCGCCCCACCTTGCAAAGGGGGAAGCAGAGTACACCGACATTTCGGAAATAAAGCTTGATACGGGACTGGGTGATAAGGCAAGGGATATTGTCTCTATCGGGGATTATGTTACATTTTCCGCCGCTCCTACCTCGCTTTCGGGCGATTTGGTAACGGGTCGCTCCTTTGACGACCGCTCGGGGGTCGCCTGCCTTTTGGAGGTGGCAAAGCGACTTGTAGGAAAGGAACTGCCGATAAGCGTTGCGATTCTTTTGAGCGACGGGGAGGAGCTTGGTATGCGCGGGGCGATAACCGCCGCCTTCGACATTAACGCCGACGAGGCGATAGCCCTTGACGTAAGCTTCGGAAACGGCATAGGAATTTCGGAAACCGAGTGCGGCAAGCTTAATAAGGGCGCTATGATCGGCGTTTCCCCCGTGCTTTGCCGTGAGCTGTCGGACAGGCTTATTGATTTAGCCGAGCAAAACGGAATTAAATATCAGCTTGAAGTAATGGGCGGCAAAACGGGTACTAACGCCGACGTTATCTCGGTCTCGCGCGGAGGGGTTAAGACCTGCACGGTCTCTGTTCCGCTTAGAAATATGCACACCGAGGTTGAGACATTAAGCCTTTCGGATCTTAATTCGGTCTGCGACCTGCTCGAAAAATACATTCTGTCGGGAGGTCTTTTTAATGCTTGATATTTTAAGGGAGCTTACCGCGCTTGACGGCGTTTCGGGCGAGGAAAATGCGGTAAGCGATTATATAATTTCCAAAATCGAGGGTCATTGCGAGTATAAAATCGACCCGCTCGGCAGTATTATCGCCTTTAAAAAGGGCAAAAAACGCGCGGTCAAAAAGCTTATGGTTGACGCCCATACCGATGAAGTCGGGCTTATTATAACCTCTGTGACCTCCGACGGCTTTTTAAGCTTTTCGGCGGTCGGGGGAATTGATACCGCCGTGCTTATGTTCAGAAGGGTTAGAATCGGCAATGTTAACGGTGTTATCACGGGCAAGCCGATACATCTTATTTCGGCGGAGGAGCGCAAAAAGCTTCCGAAGCCCGAGAGCCTTTATATAGACGTAGGCGCGTCCTCTAAGGAGGAGGCGTTAAAGCTTATTCGCATAGGCGACCGTGCCGTGATTTGCGGCGAGTACACGGAAATGGGTAATAAAATTAAGGCAAAGGCTATTGACGACCGCGCGGGCTGCGCGATACTCATTTCCCTTTTAACCGAAGACAGCGACTACGACTTTTACGCGACCTTTTCGGTTGAAGAGGAGGTGGGCTTGCGCGGCGCTAAGGCGGCAACCTTTACAGTCGCTCCTGATTCGGCAATAGTGCTGGAGGCTACCACCGCCGCCGATATTGCGGGGGTTGAAGCTTTAAAAAGGGTATGTGTATTAGGCAACGGTCCCGCCGTCTCCTTTATGGACAGGGCGACGGTGTATGACCGCGATTATTACAATGCGGCTTTGAACAGCGGAATAAAGTGTCAGCCGAAAGCCGCAGTTGCGGGGGGCAACAACTCGGGAGCGGTTCATTTAAGCCGCGGCGGGGTGCGAACCCTTGCAATCTCGGTGCCCTGCCGCTATATCCACTCTCCCTCCTGCGTTGCGGACAAGGAGGATATTGAAAACGCGGCAAGGCTCGCAAGATATATGATAAACGGCATATGCTCGGGTGAAATTAAATGATAACCCTTACAGACGCTCTGCCCGAGGTTTATGCGCCAAACGCCGAATATATACGGATAAAATGCCTTTATGACTGCTACAAGGACGATAAGGACGTGCTTTTTTGGCAACAGGACGGCGGCAGGGCTTATATTTCCCTTGCAAGCGGGGATATGACGGTCTTTTGTGAAAACGGCGATTTTGAGGAACTAAAGGAATTTATTTCGGTGATTTCGCCCCGAAGTATTTTCGCAAGTCTTGATGTTTTAAAGGCGCTGGGACTTAAAGATATTCATTCGGTATTTGTTATGTCCCGCAAGGCAGATATTTCGGGCAATACGGCGGGCGACAGCCTTTCGAGCAGGGAAATTTACGATATTTTAAACGTTAAGGAGTTTTCCCTGCCCGAATACCCCTATTTCGCGGTGGATTTTTGCAGACGGCTTAACCGAGGACTGGCAAGCTACTTTGCAATAAAAGACAAATGCGCCGCGGTCTCCCTTCATACGGGGAACTACGCTCTTTTAAACGGCATTGTAAGCCGTGAAAAGGGCTTCGGCAGATTGGCGCTAAATGCAATTTTACAGAAAAATTACGGCAAGGAGTTACTTATCTGCTGTGAAGAGGAATTAATCGGATTTTACGAAAAAAACGGATTTATAAAAAGATATAAGGCGGGATATTGGTGCAGAAAACAAGCATAAACAGCTTTTTTAATATAGATGAAAGGCTTTTAAACTTAAACGGACAAATTACCGAAAAATGCGGCGAGAAATTTCGGGAGATTGACTCGGTTACCGAATTTAACCAGCTAAAGGTGCTTTCTGCCTTTATAAAAAACGGAGTAAGCGAGGCGGCGATGGCGGGGTCTACGGGCTACGGCTATGACGACCGCGGGCGGGAGATTTTGGAAAGGGTTATGGCTGACGCGATGGGCGCGGAGGACGCGCTTATGCGCCACAATTTCGTTTCGGGAACACATACCTTAACGGTCGCGCTGTTCGGAATTTTAAGACCCGGTGACAGGGTGCTTTGCCTTACGGGCAGACCCTATGACACTATTACGGGCGTTTTCGGTATTGACGTAAAAACCGACGGGTCATTAGCCGATTTCGGGGTAAAATACGCACAGGCAGAGCTGAAACCCGACGGCACACCCGATATAGCGGCGATAAAGACGGAGCTGAAAAACAACAAATATAAAATGGCGTACATTCAGCGCTCCCGCGGCTATAGCACAAGACCCAGCCTTACGATAGACGATATTGATAAGCTCTGTAAAGCGGTGAGAGAGGTTTCCCCCGATTCGGTTATTATGGTGGATAACTGCTACGGCGAATTTACAGAGAAAAAAGAACCTTGCGAGGTGGGGGCGGATATTATTGCCGGCTCGCTTATTAAAAATCCCGGCGGCGGAATTGCGCCGACGGGCGGCTATATCGCGGGAAAGCAGGAGCTTATCGAAAAATGCGCGGCAAGGCTTACCTGCCCCGGGGTCGGGCGCGAGGTGGGCGCTACCTTAGGTCACAGCCGCGAGCTTTATATGGGGCTTTTCTCCGCGCCCCACGTTGTGGGCGAGGCGCTTAAAACCGCCGTTTACGCGGCGGCTCTGTTTGAAGCTTTAGGCTTTGAGGTCACCCCCAAATATACCGAAAAACGGGGCGATATTATCCAGTGCGTGACCTTGGGCTCAAGAGAGGGGCTTATCGCCTTTTGTCAGGGTATGCAGTCGGGCGCGCCTGTGGATTCCTATGTTGTGCCCGAGCCGTGGGCGATGCCGGGGTATACCGACGAGGTTATAATGGCGGCGGGCGCATTTACTTTGGGCGCGTCTATTGAGCTTTCGGCGGACGGTCCCTTAAGAGAACCCTATGCCGCTTGGATGCAGGGCGGCTTAAACTTCCACAGCGCCCGCGCAGGTGTGCTGTTGGCGGCGCAAAAAATGCTTGAAGCAGGAAAAGTAAAACTTTAGTCATTGGAAAGTCGAAAACGGAGTGAAAACAGATGAAAAAGGTCTTTTCGGGCGAGGTTTACGAGGTCTTGCCCATTTCAAACGGAATAATTTTTTCCTACTGCAAGGACGTTATTGAGGAAAATACACTGGTATCGTATAAAATGATTACCTTTGACAACGGCAGATTTACCGACATTGCCAAAAATATATATCTTCTTACCAAATTCGGTAACAATTATAAGGCGGTCGCGGCGCTTTGCGGCAATTACATCACTACAAAATCTATAGTCCTGCCGGGCAGTAAGGTTTTTCTGCTTTCAGAGGACGGCACGGCACAGCTTTTAGGCGCGGACGCCGCCCCTGTTTGGACGGGGGAGCTTAAGTATCGCGGCGCGGCGGCGACCGATATTGCCCTTTATAAAAACGCGCTGTGGGCAAGCTTTGCGGACTGTAACGTTCTGCTTCGCTACAACCTTACCGCAATGCGGGAGGAGCTTAGAATAGGTGGGAATAAGTCCCCGTTTAATAAGCCGTCGGGACTGTTTATTGACGGCGATACCGTTATGGTAAGCAATGTCGGCTCTTCAAAGCTGATTGAGGTTAATCTCAACACCTACAGCGTTTTCGAGTACGAGGAATTTTCCGAGCCTGTCAGACAGTATGTAAGGGTCGGCGAAAACCGCTTTGCGGTGCTTAATTCGGGATTATACCTAATTTAGACGTTAGATTTTAGATATTAGACATTAGATAACGGACATTTTAATTTTTATTATAAAACGGCAGTAATTTTAGCACTCAATTAAAAAGAGTGCTAAAATTAATGCTTTATTCATAATTTATTAACACAATAGGATTAAAAAGGTTCTATACTATATGTCAGTTAAAGTCAAACTAATAAAAAGGTGATAAAAATGCGTACAAAACAGTTTAAATCAGAATCAAAAAAGCTTATGGATATGATGATAAACTCCATCTACACCCATAAGGAAATTTTCCTCCGCGAGCTTATCTCCAACGCGAGCGACGCGCTTGACAAGCTCTATTTCCGCTCCCTTACCGATAACGCGGTAGGTATCGCGCCCGATGACTTTGAAATTCGTCTTGAAATCGACAAGGACGCGAGAACCCTAAAGGTTATCGACAACGGCTGCGGTATGACCGAGGAGGAGCTTGACAAGAACCTCGGCACAATCGCGAAATCCGGCTCCTTCGATTTTAAGCAGGAAAATGAAAAGAAGGAAAATGTGGATATAATAGGTCAGTTCGGCGTGGGCTTTTACTCCGCATTTATGGTGAGCGATAAGGTCACGGTTGAAAGCAAGGCATTCGGCTCGGACGAGGCGTTCTGCTGGACATCAAGCGGAACAGAAGGCTATACGATAGAGCCCTGCGAAAAGGAAACCGTCGGCACTACCGTCACGCTTCACATTAAGGAAAAGACCGAGGACGAGAATTACGACGAGTACCTCGACCAGTACAGAATAAGCGCCCTTATTAAGAAGTATTCCGACTATATCCGCCACCCGATAAGAATGGAGTTTGTAACAAAGGAGCCTGTTAAAACCGAGGACGGCGACCAAAACAAGGAGCCTGAATACAAGGACGTAACCGAGCTTCGCACCCTTAACAGTATGATTCCGCTCTGGAAAAAGGCTAAGAGCGAGATAAAGCCCGAGGATTACAACAATTTCTACAAGGATAAGTTTTACGATTACGAGGACCCCGCAAGGGTAATCCACTCAAAAACCGAGGGTCAGGCGACCTATTCAGCCCTCTTGTTTATCCCGAAGCACCCGCCCTTTGATTACTACACAAAGGAGTTTGAAAAGGGACTTCAGCTTTATTCCAAGGGCGTGCTTATTATGGATAAGTGCGCGGATTTACTGCCCGATTACTTCAGCTTTGTAAAGGGTCTTGTTGACAGCGAGGATTTGTCCCTCAACATTTCCCGCGAGACCCTACAGCACGACGGTCAGCTGAAGCTTATCGCCAAGACGATTGAAAAGAAAATCAAGTCCGAGCTTGAAAAAATGCTAAAGGACGAGCGTGAGGCATACGAGGAGTTCTTCAAGGCCTTCGGAATACAGCTTAAATTCGGCGTTTACAACGATTACGGTATGCACAAGGAGACACTTAAAGACCTGCTTTTGTTCCGCTCCTCGAACGAGAAAAAATATGTTACCCTTAAAGAGTACACCGAGCGTATGAAGGAAGGGCAGGACACAATTTACTACGCCTGCGGCGAGACCGACGAGAAGATTGAAATGCTCCCCCAGACCGACGCGGTTAAGGATAAGGGTTATGAAATACTCTATCTCACCGAAAATGTCGATGAATTCGCCCTTAAAATGCTCGGCGAATATGACGGCAAGAAGTTTATGAACATATGCGACGATAACTTAAATCTCGACAGCGAGGACGAGAAAAAGGCGCTGGAGGAGGAAAACACCGCTGCAAAGGATATGTTTGACGCAATGAAGGAAAGTATTGGCGACAGCATAAGCGGGGTTAGGTTTACAAATAAGCTTAAAAATCACCCCGTATGCCTTACAAGCGAGGGCGGCATTTCCCTCGAAATGGAAAAGGTGTTAAATTCTATGCCTGGCGCGGAGGGAAACAAGGTTCAGGCAAAGTTGGTGCTTGAAATCAATGCGGAGCATCCGATTGCCGAAAAGCTTAAAATGCTTTATAACGAGGATAAGGATCTGCTCGGTAAATACGCGAAGCTCCTTTACGGCGAGGCGTGTCTTATCGGCGGTAAGAGTGTACCCGACCCCGCAGAACACAGCGCGCTCGTCTGCGAGCTTATGACGAAATAGATAGTTATAATAAAACGGAGGCTTGCCTCCGTTTTATTATAACCATTATTCAAATACAGGCTGCGAAGTACCCTTGTCGGCAATGCAGACCCAGCTGTTGCCGGGGTTTACCGTAAGCTCGCTACCGTCGGCTTTTGTGAAAGTAAAGCCGTTTTTCGCGGTGCCTTTGCTCCATTTAATGGGGGTGTAGGCGCCGTTTACGCAGTAGTATCCGTCACCCGATTCAAGGGCAACCTGTCTGTGATAGCCGTCCGGGTAATTTCTGATTGAGGTTAGCAGAACAAAGACATTCTTAACGGTTACGGCTTCGCCTGTTATGTAATCATTACGGACGGTATTTCCGAAATATCTTGTATAACGTCCCGAAGCGGAATCATATTTCATTACGGTTTTATAGCTCGCAGAGAAGGGCACGCTTACTGTTGAGGCGGCGTTTTCAAGAGCCACGGGTGCGTCTTCCGCGGCAAAGCTTACCCATTCTGCGCTACTGCCTCGTTCGGTTTTAACGCCGTCCTTTACAAGACTGTCCCAAAGCTTGCCGCCCTCGGTATAAAGTGTGTGCTCCGAGGCAAGCCCGTTTTTAACACGGAAACCGTAATCACTTTTGGAAAGAAGATCTATGTCGTCAATATCATTAAGGTGGGGCGCGCAGTAGGTTTCGTCCTTTCCGGCGTGCAGATATATTGCATTAAGACCTAACGCTAAATCAACATAAGGGTATCTTGCCGAACGTATTGTGCCGATTCTATCCGCTTTTGAAACGTCCTGGAAAACCGCCAAAAGACGTGTGATTCCGCCCTCAACCTCGGTTTCAAAGATTATATCCGCCTTATTTAAGCCGGTTTGTACGGGCTGGGCAACGTTGATATTGTTAATCATTATAGCAACGGGACGGTCGTCTGCCTTGTCAGCGGTAAGCTCCGAAATGCCGGTAAGCGGGTTTTTGGATAAAACAGGTGCAGATTCCGTTTCGCTGACAGACGGTTCATTACCCTTATCAACGCTCAGTCGATCATTGTTTTTTGAACAGCCTGCAAGCAGACAAATTGTAAGACATAATAATAATGGTAATACTTTCTTTAACATTCTTTTTCCTCCCAAAGGTGCTATAAAAATAGTATAGTACAGTTAACATAAAATTTCAATACTGAATTTTGATTCTTTGCAATATTTGAAATACTTTTTTATTGCTTAAAATATTTTAAAGAAAAATATTGACATTTAGATTAAAAGAATATATAATTATAAAGCTGTCTAATATTCTTGAAATTGTGTCAAGAAAATGCGGTAAACAGGTTGTTGTTCAGTTGGAAGTTTTGAACGCGAGCGCGAAAAGGCGCCGTGGTCGAAAAAATTTTGCAGCTCCAAGGCAAAAATTTTTCGGGCACCGCAAGAGTAAGTTGCGTTCGGGAGCATATAGCTTTACGAGCAGGCGAAATCCGACTTACCGTCAAACCCCTTTACAACAGCCGATTTATCGGTGAAGCAGTTTTTAGGAGCAGTCCGAAAAAACGGCAACGACCACATAAAATCCCACAGACACGAATTTTTCGTGAAAGTTAGGGTGAGAAAAAATTAAATATCGAGGCGTGGCTCAGTTTGGTAGAGCGCTGCGTTCGGGAGCATATAGCTTTACGAGCAGGCGAAATCCGACTTACCGTCAAACCCCTTTACAACAGCCGATTTATCGGTGAAGCAGTTTTTAGGAGCAGTCCGAAAAAACGGCAACGACCACATAAAATCCCACAGACACGAATTTTTCGTGAAAGTTAGGGTGAGAAAAAATTAAAAATCGAGGCGTGGCTCAGTTTGGTAGAGCGCTGCGTTCGGGACGCAGAGGCCGCAGGTTCGAATCCTGTCGCCTCGACCAATTTCTTGACCGAAAATGAGGTTTAATCCCCACTTTCGGTCAATTTTTATGCCGTTTTAAGGTGTTTACGCTCCACTTTTTGAAATTTGCTGTTTTTACGACCACATGTTATCCCACAATTTTTTATGTACTGCAAAACCGCTTTTCTTTGGTTACTCCGTAGTAATTTTTACACCGCAAATATATCTTTCTTTTCAAAAAAATTATATCAACCAACTGAATATCGCATATTTGGCGGTTGCAATTCTCTGTAAAAAAATTCTTGAGTGTGGTATGAAAAACGTAGGCCTAAGGTAGTAACAAAACGTTACGGCCCTAAGAAAGTAGTCTAAAAAGTCAGCGTGGTATTCTTTGATTAATCCGGTACAAATTTTTCATCGAACACAAAAGCTTACCGCCGCGGAGGTTTTCCGCGGCGGTAGTACTGTTTATGCCGTCTTCTTGGATTTAAGTTTGTCTTTTGCGGCTTGTATTTCGGCTTTGGTTTGTACTATCATCTCTGCAAGCAGGGCTTCACATTCCTTTCTTGTCTTGGCGTAGACGGTTTTGGATATGCGCTTTCCGTCAGCACCTTTTGGGGAATATCTGCCTTGGTATAGGTGGTCGTTTATCTCTGAGATACACCCTGTCCCGGGCTTTCGTATTTTGCCCTTTACAGGCTCAAATTTCGCCTCCGGAGCCGTGTTTGTGTCTTGGTCTGGGGTTTGCACTAAACCGCCATCACCGTCTTCACAATCGCCCTTGCCGTCTATCTTCATTGCGGCGAGCCGTTGCATTTCATGTGTGCTGTGCAGATAAATATCAAGCGTGGTTTGTGAGGAGACATGACCTATCATTGCGGATAGGGTTTTCACGTCCATTCCGTTTGCAAGGGCGGTTGTTGCGAAGGTGTGGCGTAGGTCGTGAAAGCGTATCTTTTTACACCCAGACCTTTCAAGCACAAGCTGCATTTTCTTGTATACCGTATGCGGATTCCTCGGTATATCTTCCTTAAGGGGTGACGGGAATATCCACCGTGATTTCACCGTCTTTTTAAGCTCCGCTAATACATTTACTACCGATTTTGGTAGTATAATTGTGCGTACCGAGCTTTTGGTTTTAGGCTCTGAAATTATCATTTCACCCTTTACATAATATACCTGACGGCGGATATTTAATTCGCCTGTATTAAAGTTAAGGTCGTCCCATTGCAGAGCCATTATTTCACCGCGTCTCATTCCCGTGGTAAGGGCGAGGAGTAGTATTTCAAAGTAGCCGTCATATCTTGCCTGTATTAAGAATCTTTGCATTTCCTCGGGGGAGAGTACCTGCATTTCTCTTGATTTCTTCGGCGGTAATTTACAGCCGATTGCAGGATTTTCCCGTATCAGGGCTTCCTGTACTGCCTTGTCGAGCGCCGTTCGGCAGACGCCGTGGCAGGAACGCACCATTCTGTCGGATAAGCCTTCGCCTAAGCTGTCCGTGTATTGCAGTCTGCCTGATTTTTTAAGCCTTGCATAGAATTGCTGTAAATCATTCTGCGCAAGCTTGCTAAGCGGAATTTTACCGATTTCGGGAATGATGTGATTGTAAATGCGGTTTTCATAGGTAGCCTGAGTGGTAGGTCTGATTGTCATTTTGCAATACTGCCGATACCAGAAGTCCAACCATTCACCGAATGTCATATCCGATTTTACGTTGTCCCTTTGAACAGTGCCGATTTCTTTCTTCAGCTTTTCCAGTTTTTCAAGGCATTTGGTCTTTTCAAGGGCGGTAACGTTTTTTGTGATGGGAAGTCCTTTTTCATCATAGCCGATAACCACTCTTGCCTCCCACCGACCGTCCGAACGTTTGCGAAGCATACCTGCCCCGTTTTTTCTTTTCTTATTCATATTAAATTCAAGTCCTTTCCGAATATATCCTCGACAAAGTTTTCTACTATGTCGGAGGCTCTTTTCTGCATATCAGTTGTAACGTGGGTATAAGTGTCGAGCGTAAAGCTTGCATTTGTATGCCCGAGGATTCCCGAAAGCGTTTTCGCGTCCACGCCGCTTGTAAGAGCGTGGGTGGCGAAGGTATGCCGAAGATCGTGAAAGCGTATATCGGGAAGTCCGGCATTTTTAAGAATTATTTTTAGGTGCTTGTATGCCGAGCTTGGGGATACAGGTTTATTTGGATAGAGCGGATTTTCAAATATCCATTCACTTAGGGTTTTCTGCTTGCGTTCTTTAAGCAGGGAGCAAACGCTCGGCGGAAGATAAATTTTTCTTTTTCCTTTATCTGTTTTGGTTTCGCCTATGGTAATACTGCCTTTCTTCCCGTCTGAAACACTTCGGTCTATTCGAAGAGAACCCTCGTCTTCGTTGAAGTCCGTCCATTTAAGCCCGCAAATCTCACCTCGGCGGAGACCTGTTTTAATCTCTGTATAGAAGAAGTCGCGCCAGATACCGTCCTGCTCAATTACACTCATAAATTGTTGGAGCTGTCCTTCATTTAATATCTGTAGCTCGGGCTGTTTCTTCTTCGGCGGATTTGTACCGATTGTCGGGTTCTTCGGTATAAGGTGTTCCTTTACCGCGTCGTCCATAGCTTTGTGGAGCATATTGTGTATGCGGACGATTGTCGAGTCCGACAGGCTTTTACCGAATTTCGGGTGGGAGTTTTTTCTGCCTTCCTTTTTGAGCTTGACATACATTTTCTGTATATCGTTGGTTGTGACGAAGGCTACGGTTTTCTCACCCAGAATAGGGTTGATATTATCCTTTACGATATGCACATAGCTTCTAAAGGTACTTTCGCGGATTGTGTTGCGCATATATTTTTCGAGCCACAGGTTCAGCCATTCACCAAGGGTCATATTGCTGTCTTCGGTTAGCTCTACACCGTAATACTCATTAAGCTTTTGGTGCATTTTTTCGGTGAGCTCCTTTTGAGTTTTGCCGTATACATAACGGAATATAGGCGAGCCGTCGGTTTTATGCCCGACTATAATTCTGCCTTCCCATTTGCCTTTTAGCTTTCTAACCATTCCGTCGCCGTTAGGTCTGCGTTTTGCCATATTACCACATCCTTTCTTCAGCACAACACAATACCACATAACCTTTACAATATCCAGAGAATATTGACCGGAGGTTCAAGTTGTTTTTTTACTATTGCTTTTAAGGTAAAAAATCAGCCGTTTTCTTATAGCAAAGCTGTTGTTTACAAGACGATTCTTTTTTGTTATACTGTAGTTGTAGGAATTATTTGAAAATAAAATGTCTTAAACGACAAAAAGGAATGTTGATTATGAAAAAAACTATGGTGTCGCTTCTAGCAGTGGTTTTTGTAATTATATCCACTAATATCCCTTCATTCGCTTTGCCCTATTCAGAGCAAAATACAACAGCTTTAGAATATGAACAATCGGACAGTACCTTTGTTCTCTCTAAATCAAACGTGCAAACAGGTGACTCCGATTATTATCCAGAAACTGCGGATATTGAATCGGAAGCAAATTGCGAATCACAGGAAACAGGGACATTTGCTGTAACTGCCACCGTTGGAGATCCAATGGTATATCTTACACAAAAATGGTTGAATCAGGAATACGGAGATGTTTCCGGATTTGGTTCCGTTAATGAAAACGGAAAAACGGGATGGGATGTTATATACGGACTGACAAGGGCTTTGCAACACGAATTAGGTATTACAGAGCTGGCAAATAACTTCGGACCGACTACTCAAAGATTATATAGTCAAGCACCGCTGTACAGACAAGACGGTGTGACAGATAGAAAGTTTGCCATTCTGCAAGGAGCTCTTTGGTGTAAGGGATATAACCCGGGTTATTATCTTACGGAGGATCCGGACACGGGAATTGTAAGTTTTAAGGAAGTATTTAACGAAAGTGTTGAAAACGCCGTTATTTCTTTGAAAAAAGACGCAGGGTTACTTAATCCCGATGGGGTTGTTACAGTCAATGTTATGAAAGCTCTCCTTTCCATGGACGCTTTCAAACTCCTTGGTTCGTATTACGGCGGTCGGTCGGAAGTGCGGGCTATACAGCAACAATTAAACAGGACATATGAAGCGTATACCGGATTGAATCCTTGCGATGGTGTTTATGGTCGGAATACCAACAGGGCGCTGATTTATGCATTTCAGGCCGAGGAAGGCTTACCTGTCAGCGTTTCCTCCGGCACCTTTGGTCCTACTACCAGAACATTGGCTCCGCAAATCCCCTATGAGATCGGAAACGGAGCTGCTAAAAACTATCAGGGTAACTACTATCCAAGCGATTCAATCACGGCATTTACCAAGCTTTTACAATACGCATTGCTGGTTCATGGATTTGGTGACAGCACATTTGACGGTGTATTTTCATCTTCAACCAAAAAAGCAGTCAGAGCGTTCCAACAGCACTATGCTCTTCCTGTGACCGGAATCGTGAATCTTGATACATGGATGGCTCTGCTTGTCAGCAGCGGTAACCCTAACCGACCTGCAATAGCGGCGGACTGCGCCACAATTTTAAATAAGGCAAAGGCACAAACCTTATATAACAACGGCTACCGTTATATTGGGCGGTATCTTACCGGGACCTACGGGGGCGGAATCAGTAAGGCTCTCACAGTGGAAGAAGCCAATATTATTTTGGATGCAGGTCTCCGTTTCTTCCCGATTTATCAGACCAGTGCCAATAAAGAATCCTACTTTACAACAGCGCAGGGTACATACGATGGTCAGGCCGCCATTACGGCGGCTCGCGCCCTGGGGTTACCAAACGACACGATTATCTATTTTGCAGTTGATTTTGACGCAATGGATTACCAGATAACCAATAGTGTAATTCCGTATTTTGAAAATGTTTACGCTGAGGTAAAAACCAGCGGATATAAGGTAGGTATCTACGGTGCCAGAAATGTGTGTACCCGTGTTTCCAAAGCGGGATATGCGTGCAGCAGCTTTGTGGGAGATATGTCAACCGGATTCAGCGGAAATTTAGGCTTTAAAATTCCTGACAACTGGGCATTTTCTCAATTTGCCAATCTTGAAGGGAATAACGCTTTAGGTACAGGTGACGGTAAAATCGAAATAGATAAGGACGCTTTTTCCGGTCGTGATCAAGGCGTTGGAAAATTGAACAAGGTCGTGAAAAAAGCAATCTATGTTCTGCCCGGATATATGGGATCAAAGCTTTTTTTGGAAGACGATACGCAATACTGGATCGAAGGCACCGGAATGAATATCAGTTTGGTGAATGGCGATAATCTGCCTTTAGTGGGCGACATCGCCTCAAACGCGATCAATCGGAAATCCTCCGCATTGATGCTGAACAGTGACGGGTCAGGCTCTAAAATGCATGCAGACGCCACAAGGGACGCTTACGGTGCAACCAACACCTATCAGGCATTGGTTGAAAAGCTGACAGAAGAATTTGCCGGGGAATATACGGTTGAGTTTTTCCCATATAATTGGCTTGGCGATTTGAACGATTCCGAAAAGCTGTTACGTCGGGATATTAAAGTCAAGGGATATACTAATATCGTGTTTGTAACACACAGCACCGGAGGGCTTTTGGCGTCTGCATTTATAGCCAAAAATCAACAAAGCGCCGATAAAGTGAAAATTGATAAAGCTATTTTGGTGGCGGCTCCGTTATTTGGCACCTATTCTGCGTTGGCACCGCTGGAAACCGGTTCGGGCGCTTTGATCAGTTCGAGTTACGAGCTGGTAAACGGCTTTGCACAGGCGGCGAAATTTGCTGAAGTCAATCCATATTTTTCTCCCGACCTTCGATTAAAGTTGGGCGCTGTAACACTCATATACGATGCCGCAAATAATTGGATAAAGGATGTAACACACAATTCTCCCACCACCTATCAATTGTTGCCCAGTGTGGAATATCTGAAACTTATGCCGCAATTATACGAAAACGAGTTTAAAAAAGGAACGGCCGTTACCACTGCAAGCCGATACTACAGCATTTTGAACGGCAGTGCCAATATCAATTCCAATCTGACAAACGGCAATAACCGCAGTCATCGGTATTTTCGTGAGACGGTCTTAGGCGGAGATATTGTTTCGGTTTTGCAAACGGTGGATACCGTTTTGATTGCATCGGATAGCGCGGACAAAAAAACGCCGATCATAGCTGTATACGCCAATAAAATATTTGGAGGAACAAAATTAAAAGAACTTATTTATAGAGGAAAAGACGATTATGCACAAGTGGGTGATGGTACTGTTGCCTATTGCAGCGCAACCGCTAATGACGGAAGCGGAGAAAAATTACCAGTTTATACATTTAGCAGGATCGGACATACAGAATTAATATCTTATTATTTGGTTTTGCAACAAATATGTGATGAAATCAATGGCATAATAAGCGATGATACTGCTGATTTGTTTTCTGTTAGTTCTCTTGACGATTCTATAGGAATGTCGGATCTGATCAAAGTAAACTATACCGCCGATGTTCTTGTTGAGGCAATAGTGTATGATAGAGATAACACCGAGATTGCGAAAGCGTCTCCCGATGATTTCTTTGGATTTGACGGTGATAGCTTGATTTACTGCTCCTATGCCGAACAAGGACAAGCAAACAGCAGCGATGCAACGATCTATTTTCCGGCAGAGGGCTGCCGATTAGTGTTTCGGTATGGCAACAGTGCCGATGTGGATGTAAACTTTCAAGCAGAGGTATCCACATTGCATAATGATGGGTTAAAAGATGTAAGTGTTACAAGCACGGTAAGTAAAACAACTGCAGACGGACTTATTCTGTCTTTGGACGGAACGACTGCTCCGCTTGACAACACAAACCTTTCAGCTATTGTAGGCGGCGCTTCTCAAAACCATCTGACCGAATGGGAATTGCCGAGCGAGTTGGAACTGCTTTTAGGTCAAACAAAAACCGTTTCTATTGCAGGGGAAGATGCAGATTTAGTATCCTCATCATTAGAATGGAGCTCCTCCGATGAACAGGTGATCACAGTTTCTTCCTCAGGTGTAGTCACGGCTATAGGATACGGAAAAGCCACCGTTACCGCGACGGACGGAAACAAAACCTCTTCCTGTACCGTCACGGTGCCGCAGAATGCAACCTCTGTATCGTTTTCCGATCTTTCCTTAACAGTTGGCGAAAGGACGCCTCTTGAACCTATTTTTTATCCTGCCACTTCAACTGAAACCGAACTCACCTATACATATGATACAGCAAGTATTGTATCCGTTGATGAATACAGTGTACTCCATGCACTGGCGGCAGGAACGGTAACAATAACCGCAACAACTGATTATGGAATTACAACCTCCTTTGTTGTTACAGTAACAGACCCGGACTTTATTATTAAGCCCGGCGATATTAATGACGACGGATTTACAGACATAAGGGATTTGGTTCGTTTTAAAAAGTATCTTGCGGGAATGATAACGTTGACCGGCAGAGCGTTTACCGCCGCCAATTTACAATCAGATCAGGAAATCAATACGCAGGATATGGTCAAATTGCGTCAATTGTTATTGGGTATTGAGTGAGGTGTTTGATAATGAATAGAATCACAAAATTTTTGGTGTGGCTATGTATCATAACCTGTTGTCTTTCTTGCGTGGGTTGTGAGAAAAAAGCTGAGCCTCAGCCAATTCTTAAAGTAATTACCGGTACACAGGTTGGGGTTACCATTTTCTCATATAAGCGATACTATATTGTATATGATAATGGGAAAGTGAAAAAAATGTCAGAGTTTACTCCCTCCGAATCGGTTGCTTATGCCTTTAATCCGGATGCGGAGAAAGAAAATGAACCATACTTATACTTGATCAACACTAATACGGAAGAAGGCGAAACATGGAATAATATTGCCAAAAGTATTATATCATTGACAAATAATAGTGATAATATTTCTTTCCCGGGAGCACTATATTATATAAATGAAAGATATTATTTTACAGCTTCAATAAGTAAAAAAAATTCTGAAGTAAATGCTATATTTGAATATATGAAATCAGATAGTTCTATCCGGGAAGTAGGTACTTTTAAAGGGAGTATCACTCATGTGGAAGCATATCAGTAAAGCACAATGATTCAAAAAAACTAAAAATAGATAAACCGCAGATTTTCAAATTTGAAAGTCTACGGTTTTATTCACCAATTATTATTGCGAATTTTATAGTGAAGAGCTCCTTTGTCTCAAACTTGCGACAGCGTAATAACTGTCGATAAAAATAAAAGCTTAGATTCGAGTGCTTTTACATACTTTGTTCATAGCTGTTTTCATAATCGCTCTGCTCGGGACGGATACCGAGTGCCGCCTTCTTCTGTGCGATTTTGGAACGAAGCTTACTGTCTACCTGACTGAGTAATTTTTCATCACGGTCATTGTAGCTCTGGCTGATTGCGCACAATAGTTCGCAGACGATTCTGCCGAACAGAGAGACGGTATTATGGTGGGGAGTATAATTTTTCGTATGCTGTGTATTGTTAAACTCCGTCGCCGCCTTGACAATAACATTTTTAATACTACGGAACTCTTTGTTATTTTCAAGCGGAATATCCGGTGTTTTCTTTTCGCTGTAGAGCGAAAGCTTTTCACGGTTAATCTCATTCCATTTTGAATAAAGTTCAGCGATATCCTTGTCCTTTGCAAGCTCGGCGACAATGATATCTACCGTTTCTTTTACTTCTTTCGGCAGATAACCGTAAACCTTTTTGCCCTTAACAGATTTTAATTGCTCAGCAAGTTTATTGAATAAAGTTTCAAGCTGTGGTGTTAAGGTATAACCGGTTTCTTCAAAATGCTTTACCAATACTTTGAACCTGTTTTTCACCATCTCTAGCTGTTTGGTCTGCATTTCAAAGAGACGGTACTGCTCACCGCGAAATATTTCATTGCCGAACAGACTGCGCATATCATCAATTGAACGCTTTGTTATCCAGCCTTGTTTTGCATCGGCAGCGTATACCATCAGATGCACATGAGGATGGTGGTCTTTGTTATGGAACGCGGCATACCAACGCAAATTATCTAAATCAATATTATGAGCGTCGGCAATTTCAGCAACATTACTGCGAATTAAATCACGCCATCGGGACGGATTATTATACCGCAGGCGCTCGGCGTCCTCACGGCGCAAACTTATAACATGAGTCCAGATGATTCCCTTATGATTTGAAACCTCTTCGGCTAATTCATCGAGATCAATCTTATCATCGGTCTGAGAAAATAAACCGTGTGAGCCTAATTTTTGGGCGCCGGGGCGCTCTGCATAATACTTTACAAGATTTTTAACACCATTAAGTCTGTCGATGTTACGTTCGATAACCGTGTCGATAAATTCCGTGGCATTGGATTTGGAAGACTCTTTGAGGTAATCTTCGTATTCAAGATAGTCTTTCGTTTCGGGGAAGGCATCAAGAATATTTTTGATCAGTCGCTGTTGGCGAACGGTTGACGGTGAGCGGTCGATACCGACCGCCACCTCTTCCACGCTTTCGCGTGTTGCCATATACCGAAGGAGCTTACCTGCGTTTGAGGATTTAGGATTGCGCATATACCGACTTGTAAATATAATTTTAGGCATTAATAATCACCTCCGCCTTTATTGAAATAATCGTAGTCGGTGTAGGCGTTACCGCGCTTGAGCGTATCTTCAAGTGTAATAATACCGTTTGTCGAAGCAACCTTTTCGGCACACCACTTGTGAAGCTCGTCAAGATAGTCGGGATAGAAATCTTTTTCATCTGCAACAATTTGCGTGAGCATAGAAAGCTGTACCGCCATTTTGAAAATAATTTCAGAGAGGTTGTGCTCGATATTTTTCATTTCACCCTTGATACTTGATGCAAGTATGGGTGAAATATAATTCAGATTTTTGCCTTGCCTTAGATATCCGAGATAAAATTCTATCGCTTTCAGGACAAATGCATTGAGTGAACGGACATGTGCATCGTCCATCCTTTCTTGGATTTCCTGCTTAATCTCATCATCCATACGGATGGTTAAAGTGTATTTTTCTTCTTTGTTTTTGCTCATAATGTCTCCTTTCGCTAAGATAGCATAAATTTGTGTTTACGACGCCTATTAAAAGCCCTAAACGGTCGGCTCTGCCGTCCGATGCGGTGCCGTGCGTGACAGCGCACTTTAACCTGCTTTTCATAATGACGACCCTGAACTCCCCGAAATGCCGTGTTTTCGGTCGTATTATTCGAGTCTTTTCTGTGCCTGCCATCTTGCATATTCTTCTTGTGCTTTTTCGAGTTGCTTGGCATGAAAACAGTCTATCGCCTCCTGAATCGGACGGATGGTATACAGAAGATTTCCATTTTGCTTCTTACCGTTTTTCAGCGTAACCGTTGTGCGCTCGGTAGTTATCAGACACTTTTCTTCCAGACTTTTCACATGCTTTAATACGGTGTGTTGGGAGAGGCCGATAGCCTCTCCCATGGTTTTATGACTCGGGTAGCATTGGTAGGTGTTGCGGTCTTCGCAATACAACAAATAATTGTATACCGCAAGTTCACCTGCCGAAAGTCCCAGCCTCATCACCGCATTCGGAACCATATAAAAGTTTTTGCACGGATCCTTCTTTTGCTGATGATAAATCATCATGCACCTCTGCCCATGTCATACTCTACCATGAGACCGGCAAGCTCATCTTGACTCAGATGCTCACGCAGAATAAGCCAGGCTAACAATTTTGCACCTTTGGAACGGTACTGACTCTTGAAGAGTTCATAGGCGTCCATCACCGTACCGAAGTCCAATTCCTCAACAATGATACGGCGCACATCATTTTGATAATAGATTCGGCCGAATACCGTCATTTCTTCACCGTAGCAGAGTACGCCGAAGGCCTCTGCCACTTCTCTGAACTCAGCCTCCTTGCGAAGTTGTCCCACCTCACCGGATTCAATAATGCGTTCGCGCAATGCCTCGAACACATCGTCTTCGGTGTACAGATAACTGAATTTATTAGTCATTACATTTACCTCCTGTTTTGATTTTGATCCATGCCCGAAACTCTTCCTTGGGAACGAGGAATCGATTGCCGATTCTCACCGCGGGGAAATCTTTTTCATGCATGAGTTCGTAGGCAGTGGACACGGCCACGCCAAGGGTTTTTGCTACCAGGTCTGCATTTAAAAACAGCGGCAGCTCGTCGAATGATTTGATTTTTGATACTTTCATCTGAGATCTACTCCTTTAATAATTTTTCGGCCTGTTTGTTTGAAAACGCCGGGCCTGCGTTTTGCTTTACTGCCGCCGGAATACGGTTACGGCGACAAAGTCTTTGCAATGAGCATCTGTCATCACTCCTTTCCTGAATAAAAATTTAGCTCCCGCCTTGTAAAAGGTGGGAGCAATATTCATATTGCAGATTGAAGGGTTTTGTGATATATTAAAAACAGTCAGGAGGTGTAAAGATGCATCTGCGATATAAAATTTACAGACTTTCGGCAAAAACAATACTCAGCTACGCTAAGGAGACCGAGGCAGGAGTATACTCTTTTGATCTGACAAACAATGCTACCGAGCGATGCAAGATCTTTACCGCCAATCATGAGCAGGAAGACAATGCGCTCTTTTTTCAAATCATGTCGGTGCTGCACCAAGATAAATTTACACAGCCAAAGGACACCGCCTATATTGCAGACCTTGCCGATATCATTTGTTTTATAGATTTCGCCGAGATCTTCGATCGCGACAGTAACAGTGAGCGGTACGCCCTACGGCAGAAGAAGGCAGAGTCTATGTTCCGTCCCGAAGGAATTACATTGGACTTTGGCTCGGGCAAACACACCTATGTTGCTTTTGAACGCTCGGCAAGTATGAGCCGCCAGGCACGGCTCTCCTTTATCCGCAAGGATTTTTACGAGCCTGTCCGTAAGCGCATTATGATGGATATGGAACTCGGCGTTTGCCAACTTTCCAAACTCTATGCCTATAACGGATTGATGCTTTCGGGCGGCACTCGAATTGACGGAATTGATATTGATAAACCGCACCGCGTTATTGTGGTAGACAATAATGAAATCGACGCGAGCGCAAAAGTGATTACCGTTGAGGATTCCACGGGAAGTGGCAGTGTGCGCAAATATAACCGCATTGAGAAAAACGAGTTTTTCCGCGTTACCGAATTTGACGGCGAAGGCCTCGTTTCTAAAAGGTACGCCGAGATTATCGACAAAGTCTTTTGCGGCACCCATTGCCATACCTCTTTTCAGATTCGTATGCCGTATGTGAAAGGTATGCTGCATCAGGTGGATTTTAAGGACTTTTTCAAAAGCGGTGGCACCTTTGTTTTGAAAGATATCTGGGGCGAAGAACACCATGTTGACGACGTAGATATCATCCTCACCAAGAGCATGTTCAAAGGCTACGGCTGGTTGAAAGAAAACGGTATGTCCTGGGCGGATTATTGGAAAGCCTTCCGCAAATATAATCACGCTTTGTATATTACCGGTGTCAGCAAAGAACATGCCGAAGAGACCACCGAACTGAACTATCAGTTTTTAAACACACTCTCAATGAAGGCAGAGGAATTCCGTCCTGCTGAATTACCGCTCGGTTGGACAGTCAGTCCCGAAACGGATGAGCGTCACTGGATTACCAAACAGACCGAGACCGAGTATTATAATCTCTGCGCCAACCCGGAATACCGCAAACAGTATTTTTTGAAGGTGCTGAAATATCGAGGTATTGATAAGAAATCCAAGCAGTATCACCTTGCAAAAATACTGCAGAAAAATCCGCTTTTTATAAATGAAAGTATTTATACTGACGAGCTGAAAGCGCGGGCGGAGAAGGTATATAAAAATTATTCTGTCGGCACGCTCATCATTGCCGGTGATAACCGTTTCCTCTCGGCTGATCTGTTGGGATTTATGAAGGTGCTTTGCAATCCGGATTTTGCAAAAATGAATTCCAAGCAGCAAAAAATCTTTGCCATTATGATGAGCGAGAATTTTGCAAAAAACTCTTTTTACTCTCCCAGTACCGTATACTCTCACGATAAGGTCTGCACACTTCTTCGTAACCCGCATATCGCAAGAAACGAAGAACTGCGGCTTTATTACTATCCTAAGGTCGAGCAGATGCGCAAGCATTATCTGGGACATCTTTCGGATGTGATTATGGTGGACTCCTCTATGTATGCTGCCGATCGCTTGGGAGGTGCCGATTACGATGGTGATATGATCAAAACCATTACCGATCCGATTCTCAACGCCTGTGTGGAGCGCAACTACAGCAACGAAGAATCCATCGATAACCATAGCAACATCCCATTCTTAAAAATTCCGTCAGCCGAGGCACAGCTGCGCGATGCCAATGACTGGTATGCTCGGTTTGAAACAGTTAAGAGCACCTTTTCTTCCCGTGTCGGTCAGATTTCCAATGCGGCGCTTGACCGCAGTATTATTGCTTACAACGAAAACTCCGATGCCGAGGAACGCGAGCGCTTACGCAAGGAGGTTGAGACTTTGGCCATCCTTACCGGTCTTGAAATCGACTCGGCAAAGAGCGGTGTAAAGCCTGACCTTTCAGAATATCTCGGCAAGGGTAACAGAAAAAAGAATATCTTTTTGCGCTATAAATATATGACCGAGAAGAACAGCGGTCGGTCAGAGTATTACGAACAGACTCCCAAGAAAAGGCTTGAGACATTTATTGAAAGCACTGACTGGTCGAAGGTGGATTCCAATGTGGAGCGTCTGCCGTACTATGCGTATATGCTGCGCAAGCACACGCCAAAACTTCCCGTAAAAGAACGGCCAATCAGTGAATTGTTTGCTTTTGCTACTGAACCCAATTGGCAAGAGTCGCTCGACGGTGATTTGCTCTCCCTGATGGAGAGGATTATCCACGAATACGAACGTTGTCTCAAGCGCATCCGCACATCCAAAAGCGCTATTAAGGATAAACCGAAGAGGACGGATATTAACCGTATTTTGTATGCGCGCGGTCAGGAACATTTATATGATGTGGATGAGATGTATGCTGACTTCTCCGAAATCGAAGCAGAGCAGATTGGGGCTTTGCGGTCTGCCATCCGTGAGCAGGCCTGGCATCTAATGGACTCTCTTGAACGGCTTTCTTTCCTGGAAGAAAACCTGCCGGAAGAGCTTGTTGGCAGTTACGGCGAATTGCTCTGCGATTTCCGTAGCGGCGGTTACCGTATTCTCGGCGATCTGATCTGCGATATTGACGATGCAAACAAAGACGCCGAACGCAGGATCCTTGTCCGTGACGACGATACTGAACTTTGGCAACGGATGGTCAATTCCTATCATAAGCGCAGTGTCGGCGAAAGTTACCGCGATGCCGTATCTCGGGGGTGCCGTCAATATCTTGAAACAAAAATAAAACCGAGCGAGGCGGTAAAATACGCCATTGCGCTCGGCAAAAAGAATTTTGTGTGGGATGTTCTGCTCGATAAAGTTGCAGAAAATGCTCTCAGCATGAAGGAGGTGCCGAATGCTTAACGAACGAAAAGAATTTGAGACCTATACAGGCAAGGTAAATTATATCGCCGTCAATAAACAGGACACCACCTATCTCGGCCGATTTACCTTCGACGGTATTATCAAAGGTGAAGGGCTTGTTCGTGTTTTCACCATTCTTGCGCGTGGATTTTTATGGTCTTCCAACTGCGATACCGAATATATGCGCCGTGCTTTATGCGCCTGGTGCAGTATCCCCAACAAGAAAAATGCAAAACCAAAAGAAGATTGGCAATATAACTCCGATTTTCGTGAGCTGCACAGTGAGTTTCCAACCCTTGTCGATACGCAAGGAGGAGGTTGGCTTTACCGCCATGCGCACGCAGTATCTGACTTTGTTCTGAACAATGCCGACAAGGTTTATGCAACAGCCGAAAAATCGGCGAAAATCATCCGGGACTCCTGGGATGAATATTGGCGCAAAAGAGTTGTCAAATTTCAGATCCCGCTTTTCTCACAGAACACCGACGGCGGTTTTCATCTTCTCTTTGACGATGTAATTGCCGACGCTTTAGAACAAGGGCCATTGCGCGACACTGAAATCACTCTTCCGCAAAGTATTTTGGATAAAATTGCGGACGAGGCACCCAAGATAAAAACCGAATGGATCTCTGCACTTATCTGTTATTATATTCTGAACAAGCAGCCCGATAGTGAATGGGTGGTTTTACCGGCAAGCAATTTTGATGCTTACTTCGGCACAACAACTTTCAGTCATAAGGTACTTAATAACATACCGCAAACCATCATTTTCCGCGACCGCCAGGTTTGCGGTCTGACACGGTATAAGGTCATGCCCGAGTTTTTACCGTAAACGCTTTTTCTTTGTTTAATGCTGTCCGGATTTTGGACAACGAAAAGAGGTTTCTATTACATTTTGGCTTTAACCATTTTCGGCATAAAAACATCTTAAAAATCCAGCATTCATGCGGGTTTTGGTTTGTGCAACAATTTGGTACAAACCTCCTGTTTTTCGCTTGAAAAACAGGGTGTAAAAATCTCCTGTAATATTGCACAGGAAACGGTCACGTTTCCGCAAATTCAGACCTGAAAATCGGAATAAACGCGCCCATTTATGATTCTCTTTGTGCAAAAAGTCAGGAGATGCCGTACAATCGAATGGGAATCTCCGCAGCGATACTCACCCTGATATGAGCCACACAAATCGCTACAAAGGCAGAATAAGCAAAAAAGACCTCCAAACTTGTGATTTCTCACTTGCTTGGAGGTCTTCACTTTATCCACCGTAATTTTCCTCACTCATCAGTATGCAGACATACCACTTGCTGTTGGCTTTGATTACACCCACGGCGATGTATGGATACTTGGAGCTGCCGACATACGACCAGTGTCCTTTGCTATGATGAAAGCCGTCTGCAATACGATCGGACATACTTTCCGCCGTACCGAACCATTCTCCCATCCCGATGGCCTCTCGGCTGTATCCTTTGTAATAACTGTCGTCGGGCATACCGTAAGGAGCAAGGTCAACATACTGACCGTATTTCAGTTCCGTGCTGACATTCTGCTCGGCTCGATGCTCAAAGTTGGTTGGCAGTTCGTTCGCTCTGTACCGCGCCACCTCGGTCAGTCCTGGCAACATCGTTGCTGCCGCATCCCCCTGCGCTATACGGTAAGCGTTAACCTTTTCGATGACCAGCCCTTCGATATCCGCAGGATCCACCTCGGGCCACTGTATCCCCGCATATATTTCCTCATCCTTTGGCTGTTCTTCGACCTTTGACTCGGCATTTTCCGCCGCCGATGACTCGGATGATTTTGTCGTTTCGGTGGGTTTGGTTTCTGCCGTTGGCTTTGTAGCTATCGTAGGCGCAGACTAGGTCTTGGTTGGCTCTGTTGCCTGATCCTCACTCTCGGTCGGGAGAGGATCTTTTTCTTTCTCTGTTGGCTTTGCCGCCGTTACAGGCGGTGTTGTTTCTGTTATTACCGTTTCCGATACCGTTGTCGGCAGACTCTCGATAGGCGGCGGTGCGGTGTTGTCACCGCATCCTACCACACTGATGAGCACCCCACAGCAGAGAAGAAGGATAATTGTTTTCTTCATATATCCTCGACCTCTTCCAAACCTTCCATCACTTCTACCATGATGCGCGTTGCAAGGATGAATCCTGCAGTAAACGCATCTCGCTCAGTAATGCACGTCAGCTCGCCCTGACAGTCCTTAAACTTCTCAAAGGTTTCTTTTTGTTTCTCTGTCAGACCAGAATTGAGCTCATCCTCATTTTTGCATATCAACTTGACGAGCTTATCGATCCTGGTTCCACGCTTGATGTACCTCTCATGCGGACTGATGTTGCCATAGTATAAATCTTCAAGTGTTGTCATATGCGTTGCACCTCCTTTTTCAACACAAACACATACCACAACACTTTCCACAAGTCCAGAGAATTTCCAATATAAAAAGCAAAAGCGCTGCCTTTCAGCGACACCTTTGACATATTTATTTTTCATTCTTCTTTCTTCGGCGCTGATAGTCGGCGTTGATTTCTTCCGACCAATCGGCACTAAGGGGTGCGCTTGCTCTTACATTACAAACTGCTTTTGCAACCGAATCATAAAGGATATGAGTACCTTGACCGTCTGCATTATAGTTTACGGCTCTATCTTTGTCGATACCGTAACGAGATGCCGTTTCCACTGCATCAATATTTGCGCCTATAAACAGGAACTCCCAACCATAATTTTCTTTCTGTCGCTCAATCATCTTCTTGACCTGCTCGCTGCTATAACGACGGCTTGCATTCTCTTGACCATCGGTCGTGATAATAAACATGGTATGCTCCGGCACATCTTCGGGACGAGCGTACTTATGAATGTTGCCGATATGGTGAATAGCGCCGCCGATTGCATCAATAAGCGCGGTGCAACCTCTAACGGTGTAATCTCTGTCGGTCATTTTAGGGATATCGCCGAGCTTTACACGGTCGTGCAGAACCTCGCTCTCATCATCAAAAAGAACAGTCGAGACATAGCAACCGCCATCCTGTTTCTTCTGCTTTTCGATCATTGAGTTAAAACCGCCGATGGTATCGCTCTCAAGACCTGACATAGATCCGCTTCTGTCCAGAATAAATACGAGTTCGGTAATGTTGTTTTTCATAATAGAAAACCTCTCTTTCATTTGATGTCTACATTGTACATCAATAAAAGAGAGGTTAGGTCGCATGTCAAGCGACAAAGTATTTGTTCAATTTTGCTGCCCACTCAGTTTCCTTAAAGCCAACAAGCACGAAATCATCGCCTATGAGTAGTGGTCTCTTAATAAGCATACCATCTGTGGCAAGGAGTTTTAGCATCTCATTCTCGCTCATTTCGGGTAGTTTGTTTTTAAGATCTAAGGATTTATAAAGCATACCGCTTGTGTTAAAGAACTTTTTAAGCGGCAAACCACTTACGTTATACCATTCAGTTAATTCTTCAAGTGTGGGATTGTCGTGTTTAATGTCCCTGAGCTCGTATTCGATTTTATTATCGTCCAACCACTTCTTTGCTTTTTGGCAGGTAGTGCATTTGGGATAACAGATAAACTTAATCATATTTCACGCTCCAAGTAAACTTTGGTCAAAGGCAAACAGTGCCTGGTTAATTTCAAAGATATTGTAATTACCTTTGCTGATAAAATATTCGATTATGATATCGAACTTATTGCTGTGAGATAATGCAAATCCCGCCTTTTTCAGCATATCTTCGGTTTCTTCAAGCGAGAGTTCCAAAGAAATTGCGAATGCTATCGCAGTAGGTTTGCTCGGTTTATAATGCACATCGCTGCGAATTTTAGAGAAAAGTTTACGGTCGATGTTTGCTTTCTTATAGCACTCGGCATCGGTCATACCTTTTTCGTCAATCTTGCGGAGAAGCATTTGCGAAAAGCTCTCGTCAATCTGCTTGAGTTTTGAGTCAAGGTCATCTTCTAAAAAAAGAGCTTTGCACTCGCAGATTTCATCTGCCATGATTGATTGCATCGGCGCGTTCATGCGCATGCTCTCGCGGCGGTAATCTGTATGCTCGTCCACATAATTGTCGTCTATGTATTCGGCAATGTCAGAAAACAGTTTCTCGCTGATTTTATACGCTGCTTTATCAAAAATAACGATATAAACGGTCATATCGTTTTCGAGCAGGAAGTCGCTGATTACATCAATTGCCACCTTCAACGCCTGCTCCTTAGGATAGCCGTATATGCCAGAAGAGATCAGCGGAAAAGCAACGGTTTCACAATTATGGTCTTTCGCAAGCTGCAAAGATATTTTATAGCAGGACTCCAGTAATGCTTTTTCATTTCTCTTGCCTCCAAGCCAACGGGGGCCGACTGCGTGAATAACATATTTACAGGGTAGATTGTATGCGCCAGTGATTTTTGCGTTACCGGTTTCACATCCGCCGAGAGTTTTGCATTCTTCGAGCAATCCCTTGCCAGCGGCACGATGAATACAACCATCTACACCGCCACCACCAAGCAAAGAGGAGTTACCTGCTACTACATTTTAGGTAGTTGATAGGTTAATTTTGA